>DATNLY010000364.1:0-2246 GCA_035602635.1 Opitutaceae bacterium
CGGGTAAATGTAGGCGGGCTCGCCACCGATGGCGTGGCCCTTCCAGACCTTCGAATAGTCGCCGGTTTCCTCGGCGGCCGCCAATGCCCCGCCGGACGGCTTCACGTCCTGCACCAGGGCCATCAGCATTGCGGCGTCGACTGTGTTTTCGGCGGCGGCCGCCTGGCCGGGAGAAGACAGGCCCGCGATGGTAGGAGTCTGGCCGGCCATCGCCTGGGTGTTGATGCCGGTCCCCGTGTCCAAGAACATGTTCTGGGCGTCGCCAAGCGCCGAGAATCCCTCGCCCATCAGGTAGGTGTCCCGGATGCCCTCGACGTACTTGCGAAGCACCTCCGGGCGGTCGATATCCGCAGCGGTCAGGCCCCAGGCCTGGATGTCGCCGATGGACACGCTCGCCAGGCGGAGATTGCCGCCGGCCGTATAGGCGACGACGGCCTGCGTGACCCGCGGGTTCGGAGGCCGCGTGACCACGACCACCGTCGCCTTCTCCCCGGGATGTTCCTGGAGGTAGGCGTGCCGAAAGCCTATGGCGTCCACAAGCTGCCCGCCGCGGATGTGAAAGTTGCTCCCCCAAACCTCGCTCACGTTCCAGCTGTACCCGAAGAACTTCCCCAGGAAACCCGGCAGCTTCTCCCGCTCACCCCTGACCAGCACCCGCTCGAGGTTGGCCGGGGGCGTGCCGGACACATCCGACAACGAGGGAGGGCTCGCCCCGGAATTGATCGCCCCCGAGGGGGGCGCGTCGTCGGCAAGGGCGCGAAGTGAAATACCCAAGGCCGCGGCCACCGCAAAAAGCGACCTGGCACTTCGGGGCGTGGGGCAGTCTCTGAATCGCCTGACACTCATCGACGTCTCCCGGCAATGTGCGCGGCATTTGAATCGGGACAACCCAAATTCATGAGGTCGCGGGCGGGGGCGCCGCCGATCCGTCGAGCCTAACGGGGAACGGCACCGCGGGCTCCTCAATGACGTTCAGGCCGCCGCTCACCTGCGGCGCGCCCGGCGCGTCGTGCAGCTCAAGGACGATGATCTCATTTCCCCCGGTCCTCAGCCATTGGCTTGGGACCCAAAGGGATCGGAGGCCGCCGCGGTCCCAGAACCGGCCGAGGTTGTGTCCATTCACCCATGCCGCCCCCATTCCCCAGCGGCGCATGTCGAGGAAGGTGCCGCCCCGCCGGTCCAGCGTGAAGGTTCCCCGATAGAACGTCGGCCCGATGTGGGGCGCGGCGGAGGCCCTGAAGTGGTCCACGCTGTCGAAGGGCAGGCTGTAGATTTCCCAGCCCGTGAGATCCTGGCCGTCGAGCGAGGCCCCGCCAATCAGCCCCTTGTGGGCGCGCCCCTGGGTCTCGGAGCTGACCGGGACGCTGATCCTCCCAAGGTTGTAGACCAGGAGGTCGAGGGTCGCTGGCCCCGGCTCATCCAGCCGGACCTTTCCGCTGTCCGGCCCGTAGCCGCGGAAGGCCCTGGCCACGGTTTTTCCGTTCACCATGACAAGGGTGTAGTCCATCGCCCGGCGCAGCTCGAGGGTGCCCCTGATCCCCCGCTCGAATTTCTTGCGGTACAGGACGAAGCCGTAGGCCTGGCCCAGATCCTCCATGGCTACCGGCGCCTGGGAGACGAGCGTCGGCACAGGGGGAAGCATCTCAAGGAGCGGCTCCCTCTGGTCCAGCGTGACCGCGGGGATATCAATCACGGACGGCTCGGGCGGGGGTTCCGGCGGATGAATCCCAAGGCGCTGGCCCAGCAGGGCCCGGAAGGCGCGGTATTTCTCCGTGGTGCGGCCGGCCTCGTCAATAGGGGCCTCGTAGTCGTAGCTCGTCTGCACCGGGAGGTACTCGTTACAGCCGTTGGAGTAGCCGAAGTTGGTTCCGCCGAACGCCAGGTAGAGGGAGAACGAGTCGCGGTGGTCGAGGAGGTAGTTCATCCACTTGAGCCCCAGCGGCAGGGGAAAGCGGTGGGCGATCTTCTCGCCCCAGCCGCTGAACCAGGCGGTGTAGACCTCCGGGACGAACACCGGAAAGTCCCCGATGCCCTCGGCGCTCTGGGCATAACCGCGGTCGTCCTTCAGCCCGTTTCGGCAGTACATGAGTCCCGGGATCCGCAGGCTGGCGTCGCGCCAAACGGGGGTCGTCGGCTCGCACGTGAAAAGGGGCACCTCGAATCCGGCGTCCCGGAATATCCCCTTAAGGGACCGCATGTAGTCGACGTTGCCCTTTGCGATGATCCCATACTCGTTCTCGACCTGC
>DATNLY010000365.1:0-3292 GCA_035602635.1 Opitutaceae bacterium
GACCCGTCCAAATGGCCCACCTCGGTCCAGGTGCTCGAGGTGACACCCGCCAAGAGGGTAGTCTGGGCACTGCGCTCCTGGAATGCCCCTGCCGACATCGGACCGGCCACCGTGATCCAGCTCCTGGACGAACCCGGCATACCCGAGAAACAGGAGCAGCAGAGGTAGGGGAGGCGCCCTCGGCGCGCCGGGGGAACCGGAGGCCCGAAACACATGGGTACCGTCCGCATCCGCGTCGTGGACCCTGAGTTGTAACAAAAACGCGCAATTCTTTCATGGACAGCTGGCAGGGAAGTTGCTTAGTTACTCACAAGATACTCCCACCTCGATGGAAAACCTGCGCGGGGCCACGGCCCCAATTTCGCGGATCAGGGTCACGGCAAAAGTTAAGACGTTTGTGTTGGACACAAATGTCCTCATTCACGACCCGCAATCGATTTACAAGTTTGAGGAGAACAACCTCGCGATACCCGTCGAGGTCCTCGAGGAGCTCGACACGATAAAGACCGAGCAGTCGACCGAGCGCGGGCGCAACGCCCGCCGGGTCCACAGGATCCTTCAGGAGCTGCTGCCGGATTCGCGGTCCATGCTTGAGGGCGTCGAGCTCCCGAACGGAGGCACGCTCTCCGTCATCATCAACCCGTACCTTGTGGAGCCGAACCGGCGCTCGCCCGCGATGGACCGGCTCAGGGCGGTCCTTCCCGACCTCTCGAAGAAGGACAACCGGATCATCGCGTCGGCCCTCTATGTCCAGGAGCAGTATCCTCCCCCGACGGTGCTTGTGACAAAGGACGTCAACGTCCAGCTCAAGGCGCGCGCGGTCGGCCTGGAATCCGAGGACTACCTCAACGACAAGGTTCCGGAGGATGTCGACGAGGCGAGCTACCCCGAGATCGCCCTCTCGATATACCAGCTCCAGCGCTTCTGCTCGGAGGGGGAGTTCGAGCTGGAGGAGCGGGCCGCGAAGCCGCTCTACCTGAACGAGTACGTCCTGCTGCGCTCCGACGAGGGCAAGACGATGCCGGCCCGGTACTACGGTGACGGCACCGTGCGGAGGCTGAAGATGCCCGAGTTTGTCAAGGCGCCGGGGGGAATTCCGATCCGGGCCCGCAATCTGGAGCAGCAGTTCCTGATGGACGCGCTGTTGGACGACAGCATCCACATGCTGACCTGCTTCGGGAAGGCCGGCACCGGCAAGACGCTGATCACGACGGCCTGCGCGCTCCACCAGACGCTCGACGAGAACTCAAGGTACGACGGGGTCTCCATCTCCCGGCCCGTGATCTCCCTCGGCAAGGAGATCGGTTTCCTGCCGGGCACCCTCGACGAGAAGATGAAGCCGTGGCTCCAGCCCTATTACGACGCGCTCGAGGTGCTGATCCCCTCGAAGCCGCCCAAGGAGCCGCAGTTTGCGTCCAAGAAGGTCTCCAAGAAGAGGCGCTGGAAGCGCGACGACATGCTTGCCTCCGCGCATTCCGCCCATTCCGGCAACGGCAGCCATGGGGGCCACGTCCCCGTGGGAGCCGTCAAGCCCTACGAGCGCCTGCTCAAGAGCGGGCTCGTTGAGATTGAGGCGCTTTGCTTCATACGCGGCCGGTCCATAGCGCGGAGATTCTTCATCCTCGACGAGGCCCAGCAGCTGACGCCGCACGAGGTCAAGACGGTCATCACGCGGATCTCCGAGGGCTCGAAGATCGTCCTGATCGGGGACCCCGCGCAGATTGACAACCCGTACGTCGACTCGCGCAGCAACGGCCTTGTGTACTGCCACAACCGGATGAAGGGCCAGGCGGTCGCGGCCCACGTGTCCCTCAGGAAGGGCGAGCGCTCGAAGCTGGCCGAGCTAGCGGCCGACCTGCTTTAGCCCGAGCAGGCTCGGGTCACCCCTGCGCAGCGACGCGTATTCCATCGTGAGGGCGAAGCACCCCGTGAACAGGAGGTCGCTCACGAGGGTGTTCCGAAAGAAGAATATCGTCGGATAGAACTCGGGGTGGCCGACGGTCACCGCCTGCCACCAGCCGGCGGCATCCTGCGTGTACCCGAGGTCGCCGTGCCATGAGGCGGTGTTCGTGACGAGGTAGAACAGGAAGGAGCCCGAAAGCGCCCCGCCCAGCAGGTTGAGCCAGCTGCGCCGCCGGGAGATCGCGATTCCGATGCCGAGCGCCGCGGCGAAGCAGGCGATCCGCAGCAGGGCCCCCTGCGCGCTCCACCCGTAGTGGTAGACGGCGGCATAGTAGCGGTCGATGTAGATGTCCGAGGCGGCGAGGGCGGCGAACGGCGCCACCCACATCCAGCGGTTGCGCGTGTAAGCGCCCGCGCAGAACGCCAGCGCCATGACCGGCGAGAAATTGCTGAGCGCAGGCACGTGGAGGACGAATATCCGGAACGCGGAGGCCAGGACCAGGACGACCAGGGCGAGGAACATGGCCCGGATTCTGGCGCGGCCGGACCGTCGGTTCAAGCACAAGGCGGCGGCGCGGCCTCGGCCTCGCGGGCAAGGAGCCAGAGGACGTCCGAAAGCCGGTTCGTCCACCGGGGCAGCACAGGGCGAAGCTTCCTGCCGCCGGCGGGCAGGGAGGCCAGCCGGCGCTCGGCCCGCCTGGCGGCCACCCGGGCGCGGTCGAACGCGAGGGCGGCCGGGTTTGCGCCCGGCGTGGCCCAGCCGTCCAGCCTGATGCCCTTGGCCTCGAGCGAAGCGAGGACGGCGTCGAGCCGGTGGACGTCCCCGTCCTCCAGGCGCGCGAACCTGGACTCCGGGTGCGCGGCGGCGTCCTCCTGCGCGCACGCAATCTCCCCCATGACCGCGATGAGCGACCCCTGGACCGCCTCCAGCAGGGCGCCGACGGCGGGGTCCGGTGCGAGCATCCGTGCGGCCCCCACCTCCACGTTGAGCTCGTCAAAGGCCCCGAGCGCCTCGATCTGCGGGTGGTCCTTAGCGACGCGCTGACCGTGGAGGAGGCCGGTCGTTCCCTCGTCCCCCTTCCTTGTCGCGATGCTCATCCCGCCTTGGGCTCCCTGCCCAGCTTGGTCTCCCGGGCAAGGGCCTTGAGGGCTTCCTTTACCGCCTCGCGCGCGGGCTTCTCCATCCGGTCAATGAAGAGGACTCCGTTCAGGTGATCGATCTCGTGGAGCATGCAGCGCGCGAGGAGACCCGTGCAGGCGAGCGTGTGCGGAAGGCCTCCCTGGTCGCGGAACTCGGCGGAGATGGCCGCGGCGCGCTCCACGTCGCCCCGGATCTCCGGAAACGAGAGGCATCCCTCCTCCGAGACGGCCGTCGGGGCCTTGCGGGCAA
>DATNLY010000060.1:0-3737 GCA_035602635.1 Opitutaceae bacterium
CCGTCCAGGGAGCGCAGGATCTCGCGCAGCGCGGCGACCCGGGCCCGCTGGGTCGCGATGCCCAGCTCGGTGCTCTGGTCGGCCGCGAGGATCGAGTCCTTGAGGCCGGGGTCCGCGAGGCGCGGCTCGAGGCGCTCGAGCATCTCCCTTGCCGACCGGGCGCGCTGCTCCACCGCCAGGTGCAGCCCGTAGCCGAATTCGGCGTTGTCCTCGAAGAGCGAGTTCGCCCAGGCCGGGCCCCTCCCGTCGCTGTTCGAGCAGTAGGGCGTCGTCGGCAGGTTCCCGCCGTAGATCGACGAGCAGCCCGTGGCGTTGGCGATCAGCGCCCTGTCGCCGAAGAGCTGGGTCAGGAGCTTCAGGTAGGGCGTCTCCCCGCAGCCCGCGCAGGCGCCGGAGAACTCGAAGAGCGGCGCCATGAACTCGACCGCCTTCACCGAGGTCGTGTCGAGGCGCGTGCGGTCCGGGTCGGGCAGGCGCATGAAGAAGTCCCAGTTGGCGCGCTCGGCGGCCAGCCGCGGCGGCTGCGACACCATGTCAATCGCCTTGTGGCGCGGGTTCGTGCGGTCCTTCGCCGGGCACACCTCAACGCAGAGCGAGCAGCCCGTGCAGTCCTCCGGGGCGACCTGGAGCGTGTAGCGCTGGCCGGGAAACTCGGTGGACTTGAACGGCGTCGAGGCGAACCCGTCCGGCGCGCCCGCCAGCTCCCCCGGCGCGACGAACTTCGCGCGGATGGCCGCGTGCGGGCAGACGAGCACGCACTTGTTGCATTGGATGCACACGGCCGGGTCCCAGACCGGCGTCTCCAGGGCGATGTTGCGCTTCTCGTACCTTGAAGTGCCGGTCGGCCAGCATCCGTCGAGGGGGATGGCGCTGACCGGCATCAGGTCCCCCTGCTCGGCCAGGAGCCGGGCGGTGACCTTCTGGACAAACTCCGGGGCCCCGGGGTAGGACGGGGGAAGGGTCGCCGCCGCGCCCGCGTCCGGCGCGGCCGCAATCGGGACCTCGTGGAGCCCGGCAAGCGCGGCGTCCACCGCCGCGAAGTTCATCTTCACGATCTGCTCGCCCTTCCTGCCGTAGGTCTTGGCGATCGCGCTCTTGATCTGGGCCACGGCCTCGTTGGGAGGGAGCACCCCGGAAAGGGCGAAGAAGCATGTCTGGAGCACCGTGTTCGTGCGCCGGCCCATGCCGGCCGCCTGCGCGACCGCCGTGGCATCGATCACAAAGAGGCGCAGCTTCCTCGCGATCAGCGTCTCCTGCCAGTCCCTGGGAAGCCTGGACCACGTGTCGGCCGGCGAATGCGGGGAGTTGAGGAGCACCGTCCCGCCCGGCGCCGCGTACTGCAGGATGTCGGTTCTCCCGACGAAATTGAACTGGCTGCAGGCGACGAACTCCGCCTTGCGGATGAGGTAGGGGGCGCGGATGGGCTTCGGCCCGAAGCGAAGGTGGGACACCGTCGTCGACCCGGACTTCTTCGAGTCGTACACGAAATATCCCTGCGCAAAGTTGTCGGTCTGCTCCCCGATGATCTTTATCGAGTTCTTGTTCGCCCCGACCGTCCCGTCCGCCCCGAGCCCGACGAAGACGCAGCGCCGGACCTCCGGGGACTCGAGGTCGAAGTCGGCATCGTAGGGAAGCGAGAGGGCGGTCACGTCGTCCCGGATTCCCACGGTGAAGTGGAGGGGGCCGTCCGGGTTGGCCAGGCGGTCGAAGACGGCGCGCGCCATCCCGGGCGTAAACTCCTTGGAGCCAAGGCCATAGCGCCCACCGATGACGCTCACGCGGCGCGCGCGGGCGGGGTCGCCCTCGGCCAGCGCACCGAGCACGTTCAGGTAGAGGGGTTCACCCAGGGACCCGGGCTCCTTGGTGCGGTCGAGCACGGCCACGGCCTTCGCCGTGGGCGGGATCGCGGCCAGGAACGCCTTCACGGAGAACGGGAGGAACAGGCGCACGGCGACGACGCCGACCTTCTCGCCGCTTGCGACGAGCCAGTCCACCGTCTCGATGAGGGTCTCGACCGCGCTGCCCATCGCGACGGCCACGCGCTCGGCCTGCGGGTGGCCGTGGTACTCGAAGATGTGGTAGGCGCGCCCGGTCGCGGTCGCCAGCATGTCCATCGAGGACTGCACGGCCTCGGGGACCGCGTCGTAGAACCGGTTGACCGACTCGCGCCCCTGGAAATAGACGTCGGGATTCTGAGCCGTGCCGCGGAGGCTCGGGTGGTCCGGCGTCATCGCGCGGGCCCGGAATTCCGAGATGTCCTTCTCGTCCACCACGCTGCGCAGGACGTTGTTCGGAAGCAGCGCGAGCTTCGACACCTCGTGCGAGGTGCGGAAGCCGTCGAAGAAGTGGATGAACGGCACCCGCGTCCGGTAGCTCGCGGCGTGCGCGACCAGCGCGAGGTCGTGGGCCTCCTGGCCCGAGTTGCTGCAGAGGAGCGCGCAGCCCGTGGCGCGGCAGGCCATCACGTCCTGGTGGTCCCCGAAGATCGACAGGCCCTGCGCGGCCAGCGCGCGGGCGCTCACGTGGACCGTGAAGGGAAGCAGCTCCCCCGCGATCTTGTAGAGGTTCGGGATCATCAGCAGCAGCCCCTGCGAGGCGGTGAAGGTCGTCGTCAGCGCCCCGCCAAGGAGCCCCCCGTGGACGGCACCGGCCACCCCCCCCTCGGATTGCATCTCGACAATCCTCGGCACCTGGCCCCAGAGGTTCGTCCTTCCGGCCGCGGCCCACTCGTCGCAGTACTCCGCCATCGTCGAGGACGGCGTGATCGGGTATATCGCAATCAGCTCGTTCAGGCGGTAGGCCACCGAGGCGACCGCCTCATTGGCATCGCACGTTACATACTCGATTGGGGATGAGGAATTGGCCACGTACAGGATTATGCCACAGGCGCCTGTTTTGCTCTGCGCAGTTATTGACAATCGCTGTGCGGAAATTGCTCGGGAGGAGGCGCCTATTCCCAAGAATTGCACAGCAATGCACAAGAGTTGCGTAGTCCGCGCCGGGCGCCGGACCTATAGTTGGGCCCATGAAAACGATACTTGCCCCCATCGACCTCTCGGACGCGGCGGAGGCCGTGACTGCGGAGGCCGGCGCCCTGGCGGCGATCATCGGGGCCCGCGTGCTGCTCCTGCACGTCATCCTGCCGCCCATCATCAACGAATACGCCCCGGAGGCCGAAAGAATCGCGGATGAGGGCAGGGGCGGAACCGAGGAGGCCCTGATACGCCTCCAGCGCAGGCTGGAGCGGATCGGCGTTGAGGCCGAGTCGGATGTGCTGAACGGTCCCCCCGTCGCAACGATCGTCGACCAGGCGGTCCAAAGCAGGGCCGACTACATCGTCATGGGCTCCCACGGCCACGGGGCCCTCTACAATCTGCTGGTCGGCGGCACCGCCTCGGGCGTCATCCAGAAGTCACCCTGCCCCGTCGTCATCGTGCCGACCCAGAAGGCGGTCGCGCACGCAACCGCAGCCAGCCAACAGCCCTCGTGAAATCCAAGACCAGCACCCTCATCGCGGCCGCGCTCTTCCTGGCCGCCATCCCGGCAGCCCAGGCGCACCCCGGCCATGACCCCGCGGCAGGCCTCGCAGGCGGCTTCGCGCACCCCTTCAGCGGGTGGGACCATCTCCTCGCCATGCTCGCGGTGGGCTTCTGGGCGGCGCAGCAGCGCGCCCCTCGCCTCCTTCCGGCCGCGTTCCTCGCGGCCATGGCGCTCGGCGCCCTGGCCGGCGGCTGGAT
>DATNLY010000095.1:0-3353 GCA_035602635.1 Opitutaceae bacterium
CCAGCCGCGGCATCTCGACCCCGGCGGCCCGCGCGCGGCGCAGCGGCTCCCCCCAGATGGCCTCCACCTCGACCTCCCGGCCCGCCAGGAAATCGACCAGGCTCGAGGGCTGGTAGGGGCCCATCGGGGGCGTCGCGTCGAACTGCGCCCCGAGGAAGGCGTCCGGGATCTCGAACCCGAAGGCCCGGGCGGCCCGCTGGATCTCGCGCATGAGGGCCCTGGCCTCCTCGGCGAGAGCGGGATCCGCGCAGATCCGGTCGGTTGTCACGCCCTCCGCGACCGTGAGGCCGTTGAACGGGATGTTCCAGACGAGCTTCCTCCAGCGCGCCTCGAGCAGGTTGTCGACGACGGTGATCGCCATTCCCGAGGCTTTCAGCTGGCCGGCGAGCTCGAGAATCCGGGCCCCCGGGGGCCCGCCATACCTGCCGATCGAGATGACGGGCGGGCTGAAGCCCGTCACCTCGCCGGGCCCCGTGCGCATGCAGGCCATGAAGACCAGGCCGCCCGCGATTCTCCCGGCGCCGAAGAGGCCCGCCAGGAACTCGTCCGCCCCGAGCCCGTTCTGGAGGGTGAGGATCACGGTCTCCGGGCCCAGGAGCGGGCCCACGAGGGCGGCGGCGGCGTCCGAGGACGTCGTCTTCAGGGCGACGATGGCCAGGTCGACCCTGCCCACCTCCCCGGGCGAGCCGAACGCCAGTGCGGGCCTGAGCTCGAGGTCCCCCCTTCGCTCCCTCAGGATGACGGAGCCGCGGGCCCTCACGGCGGCGAGGTCGCCGCGCATGAGGA
Organism: Opitutaceae bacterium; assembly: GCA_035602635.1. Lineage (GTDB taxonomy): Bacteria > Verrucomicrobiota > Verrucomicrobiia > Opitutales > Opitutaceae > Palsa-1447. The sequence continues at coordinate 787 of DATNLY010000095.1, forward strand.
AGCGCACGCTCGCCCCTGCGGCACCCAGGCGGGTCCCGAAGTAGAGGCCGACCGCGCCCGAGCCGACGATCCCGATCGTGGAGAAAGGTTCAGCCATTCCAACGCGGACTACAGCACCGCGTTGTCGGTGAGCCTGACCTCGTCGACCCAGGCCGCAATCGCCATCAGGGACCTGCCGGGGACGACCTCGCGGATTGGCTCCATCGTGGACGAGTCCACGATCGATGCATAGATGACCCGGACCCGGTTGTTCCTGCCGAGGATGTGGGTGGCCTCGGCGACGAGGCGATCGGAGCTGCGCACCCCCGACTCCACCATCTCGGCGGCCCGCCTGAGGGCGGCGCTGATCGCGACCGACTCCTGCCTGAGCGCCGCCGTGAGCTCGCCGTTCCTGGCGCCGAAGGCGAGCCCGTCGGCCTCGCGCACGATCGGGACCACCACGATGTCCACCGTGTAGTTGAGGTCGGCCACCACCTTGCGGATGACGGCGGCGTGCTGGGCGTCCTTCTGGCCGAGGAAGAGCCGGTCCGGCCCGATGATGTTGAGGAGCTTCGCGGCAAGCGTGGCCACCCCCCGGAAGTGCGACGGGCGCGACACCCCGCAGAGCGTCCTGCTGACGGCCTCCTCGGACACGTAGGTCGAGTAGCCGCGCGGGTAGACCTCCTCGGCTGGCGGCACGAACACGGCGTCGACGCCGAGGCGCCCGCACAGCGCGAGGTCGGCCTCGCGGCTCCTGGGGTACCCGGCGAGGTTCTCGCTGGCGCCGAAGGCAAGGGGGTTGACGAAGACGGACACCACGACCGGGGCGCCCGCGGACACGGCGGCCCGGATCAGCGCCTCGTGCCCCGCGTGGAGCGCCCCCATGGTCGGCACCAGCGACAGGCCCCCGCGCGCGGACCGCAGCCGGCCGGCAAGAGCTCGCATCTTGGGCACCGATTCGATTGTTTCCATGGGGCAGACGAGGGCTTGATCAAAGCGCCCCCCGGGGGTTTGTTCAAGGCTTTCGGCCCGCCACGACGCACTTCACGGACCCTTTACAAGCCAAACCATGATCCGGATCAACGAGAACTACTCGAAGCTGGCGGCCTCGTACCTGTTCGCCGACATCGCCCGGCGCGTGGGCGAGTACGCGGCGGCGAACCCGGGCAAGCCGGTGATCCGCCTCGGGATCGGCGACGTGACCGAGCCCCTTCCGCCCGCGTGCGTCGAGGCGCTGCACGCCGCCTCGGACGAGATGTCGAGCCGGGCCACGTTCCGGGGATACGGGCCCGAGCAGGGCTACCCATTCCTCAGGGAGGCGATCGCGCAGGGCGACTACGCGGCGCGCGGCTGCAGCATCGAGCCCGACGAGGTCTTCGTCTCGGACGGCTCGAAGTGCGACTGCGGCAACATCCAGGAGATCTTCGCGACCGACATCCGCCTGGCGATCCCAGATCCCGTCTATCCGGTCTACGTCGACACGAACGTGATGGCGGGCCGGACGGGGGCGGCCGCGGGCGGGCGCTACGAGGGCATCCTCTACCTCGAGTCGACGCCGGCGAACGGGTACGTGCCCGCCGTGCCCAGCGAGCCCGCGGACCTCGTCTACCTCTGCTTCCCCAACAACCCGACGGGCGCCGTCGCCACCCGCGGGCAGCTTGCGCAATGGGTCGACTACGCGAGGCGCAACAGGGCGGTCATCCTCTACGACTCCGCCTACGAGGCCTATATCCGCGACCCTGCGGTCCCGCACTCGATCTACGAGATCGAGGGGGCGAGGGAGGTCGCGATCGAGTTCCGGAGCTTCTCAAAGACGGCGGGGTTCACGGGGCTGCGCTGCGCCTACGCGGTCGTCCCGAAGACGCTGAGCGCCTGGGACCGCGCCGGAAGGCCGCATGCGCTCCACGCGCTCTGGAACCGCCGGCACACGACGAAGTTCAACGGCGTCTCCTACCCCGTCCAGAGGGCCGCCGCCGCGACCTACACCGGGGAGGGGCGCAGCCAGACCCGCGCCCTCACCGACTTCTACCTCGGCAACGCCCGGCTGATACGCGAGGCCATGGCACGGCTCGGCCTGAAGTGCGTCGGCGGCGACAACGCCCCCTACATCTGGGTCAACGTCGGGCGCGACTCCTGGGAATTCTTCGACCTGCTGCTCACCCGGGCCCAGGTCGTCTGCACGCCGGGGGCGGGCTTCGGCCGGTGCGGCGAGGGCCACGTCAGGATAAGCGCGTTCAACAGCCGCGAGAACGTCGAGGCCGCGCTCGGGCGGATCGGCGCCGCGCTGGCCCGGCCCTAGGGCTTCGCGGGGAGCTCCGAGACGACCTCCTGCGCCAGGGCGCCGACGTCCGCATTGAGCAGCGCCGCCAGCCGGCCGAAGTCCGACCCGTCCCATTCCAGGGCCGGCGCCTCGTAGACCCTGTGGGAGACGACCCGGGACTCCGCGCCCGTCGTCGAGACCTCGACGACCGCCGTCACGCTCGCGACGTACTTCCCCTCCGCGGTGAGGGAGCCCTCGAACCGGACGACGTCGATCGAGACGTCGAAGTCGCGCGCCTGGTCGAACGGGAACGGCTCCGCGAGGACCT
>DATNLY010000106.1:0-2253 GCA_035602635.1 Opitutaceae bacterium
CGCCTCGGCGGCGCGGCACAAGCGCGCCGCCGACGTCACCTTGGACCTCGCGGGGGCGCGGATCCGGGCGAGCGCGGCGGACCTCGCGGCCCTGGCCGAGGAGCTGGTCGACAACGCGCTCAGCTATTCCGCTCCGGGCACGCCCGTGAGGGTGCGGGCCAGGCCGGACAGCGGCCTGCTGCGCCTGACGGTGGTGGACCTGGGCCAAGGCATGACCCTTAAGCAGCAGCAGCAGCTCGATTCGGGGTCGAAGGATGAAAAGAAATCCGATGAGAGCCAGGGCGTCGGGCTCGGCCTGACGCTCGTCCGCAAGCTTGTCCACGTCCTGGGCGGCGAGATCAGGCTGGAGAGCGAGGTCGGCAAGGGAACCACGATCCATATCTCCTTTCCGATCGTCGCCGCCTGACGGTCCCGGCCGGGGCGCGGCGGGAGCGGCCCGCCGGCCCTCAGGCCGCTGCGACAAAGTCGATGTAGCCGCGCTCCACGTCGGCGAACACAAGCTGGACCCGGAGGCGGTCGCCGACCTTCCGGCCCTCGAACCCCTTTTCCAGCTTTCCCTCGACCGGCGGGTGGAAGATGCGCACCCAGGTTCCGGAGTCCGCAACGCCCGTCACGACCGCGTCGAACTTGTCCCGGATCCTCGTGGACAGGAGCATGGCGGCCGCCGACTTCGCAAGCTGGCGCTCCACCTTCTTGGCGGCCTCCTCCTGCTCGGTGCAATGCCGGGCGAGGCCGGACAGCTCGGCATTCCCATAGGGCGGGGGGGCCCCGGCCAACGCCGCCTTGAGCAGGCGCTGGATGAGCAGGTCGGGAAAACGCCGGTTCGGCGCGGTGGAGTGGGCGTAGTCCTTGACCGCAAGGCCGAAGTGGCCCGGCGCGCTTCCCCCGGGCAGCTCGATGACGTACTCGCCGCGGCCGAGCAGCTTGATGACGCACAGCGAGAGGTCCGGGAAATGAACGGGGTCCGCCTTCATCGAGGCCAGGAGGAACTGCTCCAGCGCCTTTCCGTCCGGCTCGCCGGGAAGGGTGGAGCCCGCCGCCGCGGCGATCTCGACGATGCGGTCCCACTTGGCGGGCGTGCGCACCACGCGGCGCACCGAGGGGAACCCCTTCGCCTCAAGGTACCTTGCGGCGACGCCGTTCGCCGCGACCATCAGCTCCTCTATGAGGTTCTTGGCCACGTTGCTCTCGTCCGGCTTGAGGTCCTGGAGCATCTCCCCGACAAAGACCGGGCGCGCCTGGATCGTCTGCAGGGAAAGGGCCCCGCGCATGTGCCGGAGCGCCCTGAGCTGCTGGGCCGCGCGGTGCTGTATCCGTATGTTCTCGTCGAGTCCGGCAACCGCGCCGATCGCCTTGGGCATGGGCCCCGTTCCCACGAGCCAAGCGGCCACGCTGTCGTAGGCCAGCTTCGCCTTGTTCGTGACCAGGCCCTCGTAGATATCCGACGCCGCCATCGAGCCGTCCCGGCCGAAGGTCATGTCGATGATGACGGCGACGCGGTCCACCCCGAATCCGAGCGACGTGAGGTCGGTCGACAGCCTTTCCGGCAGCATCGGGAAAATGGCCCCGGCCGTGTAGACCGACGTGGTGTTCTGCCTGGCGTGGGCGTCGAGGGCCGAGCCCTGCCTGACGAGCGCCGCCACCCCGGCGATGGCCACCAGCAGCCGGACCGCCCCGTCCGGCATCGGCTCGGACACGGACAGCTGGTCCAGGTCGCGCGAGTCGTCGTTGTCGATCGAGCACCAGGGCAGCGCCCTCATGTCGCGGGTGGACGGCGAGGTCCTCGCGGCCGGCCCCCGGATGGCGGCGAGCTCGGCCACGGCCGCGGGCGAGAAATCGGGGGCCAGGCCCCGCTCCTGCATCACGCGGAAGGCGATCTCCCGCAGCCTGGAGCGCTGGTTCGTGTTGCTGTTGCTCGGCATGGGGTGGGCGCCGATTGATGCCGCCCCGGGCCCGCGGGTCAAATTATCGCGCTCCGGCGCCCGCGCGCCCGGCAATCCCGACCTTGCCGTGGCCGCCCTCGCCCGCAGACTCGCCCCACCTGGATCTTCGATCCCCATGACTCCGGATCACCCCGCCCCGCACGTCAACGTCCACAGGCTGGCCCGGATCGCCCTCTTCGGGTTCATCCTCACGTTCATCGTCGCGCGGGCGTTCGTGTTCCTGATCATGTCGCACCAGATACCGAACTTCTACTTCTTCCTCCAGGGAACCCACGTCCACCACCTGAACTACGGCATCTTCCTGCTTGCG
>DATNLY010000139.1:0-3072 GCA_035602635.1 Opitutaceae bacterium
ATCCAGGAGGAGTTCTTCCACACCTTCAACGACCTGTTCGAGTCCGGCAAGCAGATCGTCCTCTCGAGCGACCGCAGGGCGAGCGAGATACAGAAGCTCGAGGCCAGGCTCGTGTCCCGGTTTGAGTGGGGCCTGCCCGCGGACATCCAGGCGCCCGACCTGGAGACGCGCATCGCCATCCTTCGCTCGAAGGCCGCGAGCCTCAAGTGCGGCCTGCCCGAGCCGATCATGCAGTTCATCGCCCAGAACATCACCAAGAACATCCGCCGGCTCGAGGGCGCGCTGATCAAGGTGGCGAGCTACAGCGCGCTCAGCAACAAGCCGCTCGACCTCGCGACGACGGAGCGCCTCCTGCACGACATGCTGGTCGAGCAGGCGCAGAGCGTCCTGACCATCGAGACGATACAGAAGAGGGTCGCCGACCATTTCCAGATCCGGCACAGCGACATGACGAGCAAGCGCCGGCCGAACAACATCGCCATCCCGCGGCAGGCGGCCATGTACCTCGCCAGGACGCTCACAAAGCACTCCCTCCAGGAGATCGGCGACGCGTTCGGCGGCAGGGACCACGGCACGGTCATCCATGCCTGCAAGGCGATGGACAACATGATGGAGCAGGACACCTCGATGCGCACCAGTGTCGAGTTCCTGAAGGCCCAGCTGTCGCGCTGAGGCGGGCGCCCGAGCGCCCGGCTTGAGTTGTCGGCGGAAATGGGCTTGATTGGCCGACCTACCCATGACCCTCAATCCCGAACAGATGAAGGCGGTGTCCGATTGGGTCGCCGCTGGCGACAACCTGTACACCGTGCAGAAGAAGCTGTCGGACCAGCTTAAGATATCGATGACCTACATGGACGTCCGCTTCCTCGTGGACGACCTGAACCTCAAGCTGAAGGACCCTGAGCCCAAGGCGGACGCCAGCGACGTCAGCAAGTCACCGGCCGCCAGGCCTGGCGGCGAACGGAAGGGATTCATGGAGAAGGCCAAGGAGAAGCTGGGCCTGGCCAAGGGCGGGCCGGGCGGCGCGGAGGACTTGGACGAGGAGGATGCGGCACCCCCTCCCTCCGCCGTCCGCGTCACCGTCGACAAGGTGAACCTGAACCCCAGCGCGATGGCCAGCGGGACGGTCGCATTCCCAGGCGGGGTGACCGGCAAGTGGATCGTCGACCACCAGGGAAGGCCTGGAATCGTCGAGGTGAGCCAGCCGGGCTACCGCCCTTCGCCCGCGGATGCCCAAGCGTTCATGCAGGAGCTTGCCCTCGCGCTCCAGGGGCCCTGACCCCCCGGGGGGCCTCCAGCATCGCCAGCAGCTCCGCCTCGCCGATCACCGGCACGCTGAGCGAACGGGCCTTCTCGAGCTTCGATCCCGCGTCCGATCCGGCGAGGACATAGTGGGTCTTCTTGCTCACGCCTGAGGATATCCTGCCGCCGGCGGCCTCGATCCTGGAGGAGGCCTCCTCGCGCGTCATCGTGGGAAGCGTGCCCGTCAGGACAAAGGTCCTGCCGGCAAGGAGGCCGGACGCCGGCGACGGCGACGCGGGGGCCGATGGCGAGACGCCCGCGTGGATCAGGTCGCGGACAAGCGTGCGGTTCCTCGGCTGGTTGAAGTGGCCGATGATGGCGGCCGCCATCGTCTCGCCGATCCCCGGGATCAGGCTCTCGTCCTTCGCGCCGATATAGTCCGAGTGCCTCGACTGCGAGAGCGCCTCGAGGCCCATGAACCTCCCGGCGAGGTCCTTTGCCGCCGCGGCCCCGACATGGGGGATGCCCAGGCCGTGGATGAAGCGCCACAGCTCCGCGCGCTTGCTCGCCCCTATCGCCGCCAGGAGGTTGTCGGTGGATTTCTCGACGCTTTTCCCGAGTGTCAGGAGGTTCTCCCTCCTGAGCCTGTAGATGTCCGCGACTCCCTTCACCCAGCCCTTCTCGACCAGCATGTCGACCATCGCCTCCCCCAGCCCGTCGATGTCGACGCAGGCCCTGGAGGAGAAATGCTGCACGCGCCTGCGGACCTGGACCGGGCACTCGTGGTTGGGGCAGCGCAGGGCGACCTCCCCCTCGGCCTGCACGACGGCCGTGCCGCAGGCGGGGCATTTCGCCGGGAAGAGGTAGGGGACGCACTGGGGCCCCCGACGGGCCGCGTTCACTCCCACGACCGCGGGGATCACCTCCCCCGCCTTCTCCACGAAGACGTAGTCCCCCACCCGGATATCCTTGCGCGCGATCTCGTCTCGGTTGTGCAGGGTCGCCCGCGATACGGTCGAGCCCGCCAGGAGGACGGGCTCCAGCTCGGCGACCGGCGTCAGGACTCCCGTCCGCCCGACCTGAACCGTGATCGACAGGAGCCTTGTCTCGGCGCGCTCGGCGGCAAACTTGTAGGCCATCGCCCACCGCGGGGCCTTGCTCGTGCTGCCGGCCTCCGCCTGGAGCGCAAGGGAGTCGAGCTTCACGACGGCCCCGTCGGTCATGTACGCGAATCCCTGGCGCAGCCGGTCCAGCTCGCCAATCGCCTTCCAGGCCTCGTCGATCCCCCTCGCCGTCCACATCTTCTCGACCCCCGGCAGGCCCCACGCCCTCACCCGGGCGTGGTAGCCCGACTGGGTGTCGCCGGCGGCCTTCGCCGGCTCGCACGCCCCGATCCCGTACAGGACGAGATCCAGGCGGCGCTCCGCCACCTCGCGGGGGTCGAGGAGCTTTATGGTGCCCGCGGCAAGGCTGCGGGGATTGGCGAATCGCTCCTCGCCCTCCTCGTCCCGGGCGGCGTTGATCCGCCCGAACTCGGCAAGCGTCATGTAGATCTCGCCCCGTATCTCGATCAGGTCGGGCAAAGGGGCGCCCGCCGCGCGCTTCAGCTCCCTCGGCAGTGCCCGGATCGTCAGCGCATTCGCGGTCACGTCGTCGCCCTCGACGCCGTTGCCCCGCGTCACGGCGCGCACGAGGCGCCCCTTCTCGTAGGTCAGGCTCACCGCGAGGCCGTCGATCTTCGGCTCGACGACGTACGAGAGGTCGTCGCGCCCCAGTACCCGGGAGAGCCGGGCATGGAACTCCCGGAGCTCGGCCTCGGAATAGGTGTTG
>DATNLY010000141.1:0-9915 GCA_035602635.1 Opitutaceae bacterium
GGTCTGAGGGTTGGCGTGGTGTGGTGTGGTGTGTGCCCACGGGATGGGCAGGGCACCCGCCATTCGACACGCAGTCAAACGCCGAGTTCGGGTCCCGTTGGCCCATCGGGCCCACTCGGCGCGGCGCCTCTCGCGTCTTTACATGCGGGGCCGGCGGCGATTGCCTCGGGGCGAACCCGACCCGATGCTCCCCGCCGTGCAACGACCGCCGCTCCTAGTCGCCGACCGGTGGCGCGACTTCCAGCTGATCGACTGCGGCGACGGGATGAAGCAGGAGCGGTGGGGCCCGTACACGCTCGTGCGCCCGGATCCCCAGGTGCTCTGGCCCCGGACGGGCACTGAGCCGGGGGCCCGATGGGAGCACTGGGATGGATTTTACCACCGCAGCGAGGCGGGAGGCGGCCGATGGGAGTTCCGCAGGCCGCTTCCCGAGCACTGGGAGATCCGTTACGACGCCCTCGGCCTCACCTTCAAGATAAGGCCGACCTCGTTCAAGCACACGGGGCTATTCCCTGAGCAGGCGGTCAACTGGGACTGGATCGACTCGACCGTCCGCGGGGCCGGCCGCAGCGTCAGCGTCCTCAACCTCTTCGGCTACACGGGTGCCGCGACGTGCGCAGCGGCCAAGGCGGGCGCCGCCGTCTGCCATGTGGATGCGGCCGAGGGGATGGTGAAATGGTGCAAGGAGAACGCCGCCCTCTGCGGCCTCTCCGCGGCGCCCATCCGCTACATCGCGGACGACTGCCTCAAGTTCGTGCGGCGGGAGGTCAAGCGCGGCCGGCGCTACGACGCGGTCATCATGGACCCGCCCACATTCGGACGCGGCAGCACCGGGGAGATGTGGCGCCTCGAGGACCACCTGTGGGACCTCCTGTCGGAATGCCGCGCGCTCCTGTCGGTGGATCCCCTGTTCTTCCTCATCAACGCCTACACCGCCCGCCTCTCGCCCACGGTCATCGCCAACGTGCTCGGCCAGCTCATGGACGGCCTGCCCGGGACGCTCGCGGCGGGCGAGGTCGGACTGCCCATCCAGCGCGACGGCAAGGTGCTGCCGTGCGGGATATATGGGCGATGGGAAAGCGCCCGCGCAGCCGCCTGACCCCAATCCCATGCCATCACTCGCCGACACCTACCATGAACGCGCGGGCGCGCTGCTCGCCCGCGCACGCGAAGCCAACGCCCCCGTGATCGCCCTCCTCGCCCCGCTGATCGGCCAGTCGATCGCAAGGGGCGGGGTCGTCCACACCTTCGGCAGCGGGCACAGCGAGCTCATCTCCCGCGAGATCATAGGACGCGCCGGCGGGCTTGTCTGCGTGACCGGGATCATCGACCCGACCGGGGGATTCGCCGAGAACCTCCCCGGATACGGCACGAAGCTGGTGGAGCGCTACGACCGCCAGTACCGGCTCGACCCGGGGGAGACCGTCATCGTGGTCTCCAACTCGGGCAAGAACGCCTCCCCCGTCGACGTCGCCCTGTACGCCAGGGCGAAGGGCCTCACCGTGGCGGCCCTCACCAGCGTCGCCATGTCAAAGGTCACCCCCTCCCAGCACCCGTCGGGCAAGCGCCTCCCCGAGGTAGCCGACCATGTGCTCGACAACGGAGGCGTCCCGGGGGACGCGGTGGTCGACGTCGGCGAGGGGATCCACGCCGGCCCCACCTCCACGCTGATCGGGTGCTCCGTGCTCAACTGGCTCATGCTCTCGGTCGTGGAGTGGCTCAAGTCAAACGGGCACCCCCTTCCGGTCCTCCGAAGCCAGAACTCCCCGGGTGCGATCGAGCACAACCGGAAGCTTGCCGAGCGCTACAAGGGCCGGCTTAGCCGCCAGCTCGCCTGAGCACCGCCCCAATGGCCTGGAAAATCGGCGTCGACGGCGGCGGCTCGAAGACCGAGTGCATCCTGGTCGACCCCTCCGGCGCGGTGGCGGCACGGCACACGGGTCCCGGGTGCAGCCCCACCCTCCTGGGCGCCGCGCGAGCGGCGGAGATCGCGCGGGACTCCCTCGAGGCCGTCCGAGCCGGTATTGGGAAGGCGCAGGTGTCCGCCACGATGCTGTTCATGGCCGGCAGCCGGACCTTCTGGGGGGAATTCGGCGCCAGCCTGGTGGGCTTCGGCCGCGTCTCAACCGCGGACGACTCCATTCCCGTCCTGGAGCTGGCGACGCACGGCGAACCGGGCCTGGTGCTCCACTCGGGCACGGGCTCGTTCGTCGCCGCGAGGACGCCGGACGGCGCGGCCCACTATGCGGGCGGCCTGGGCTGGCGCTTCGGGGACGAGGGAAGCGGCTACGACCTTGGAAGGCGCGCGGTCGCCCGCGCGCTCCTTGAGGCCCAGGGCTGGGCGGCCCCGTCGGGGCTGGCAGCGCTGGTTGGCGCCAACGCGGGCGGCTTCCAGGGCGGCCCCGCAGAGATCGCCGGGCTCGCGCAGGGCGTGCTCAGCCTCGCCGCCGACGGCGACACCGCGGCGGGCGAGGCCGTGTCCGAATCCGTCCTCGAACTCCTCGAGCTGGCCGTGTCGGTCTCGGACCGGCTGTTTCCGGGCGGCCGCCCGGGCGGCTTTCGCGCGGGTGTCAGCGGACACATCCTGAACCATCCCTTCCCGTACGGGGTACTGTCATCGGCGGCGCCCTTCGCCCTGGCGCGGATATCGGATCCGCCGATCGAGGGGGTGAGGCTCCTTCTGGCGCGCGACGCCGTCTAGGAGGTCGCGCGGTCAGCCAAAGAGCCGCCTCGGGTACGCACCGGCGCCAACGAGGGCCTCGATGGCCGCCGCCGCGGCCGGCCTGTCCTCCCTGTGGGTGATCCCAAACCAGCTGTCCCTGCCGGGGAGGACCTCCACCGAGGCCGCCCCGCCCGCGATGAGCCCCGAGACAGCCTCGGGGATGTACCACTCCGCCTTGGGATCGGAGCCCTTTGACGCCAGGAAGGCGCGCAGGCCGGACTCAAGCCCGGTGAATAGCTCCGGCGTGAACCCCCAGCAATTCATGGAGACGGTCTCGTTGCCGGAGAACCGGAGCCCCGGCCCCACGTCGGACCGCGCGATCGCCAGCTCCTCCGTGATCGACACGAGCGCCCCGTCCCGCTCCCTGCAGATGCCGCGGGACACGGTCCCGTTCTCGGAAAGCGTGCGGGCAAGCCGGAACCCCACCATCGCGAACCGGGAGCCGCCGGCCCCGGCAAGGAACGCGGCGAGCAGGGCGAACGAGCCCGCCCCGTAGAAATCGTCCGCGTTGATCACCGCGAACGGGCCGTCCAGCTCGGCGCGCGCGCACCACACGGCGTGGCCCGTCCCCCAGGGCTTTTCCCGGCCGGCATCGGCGGTGCATCCGCCAGGCACCTCGCCCACCGACTGGAACACGAAACCAACGGCCACGCGTCCCTCGTATTTTGCGGACACGGTCGACCTGAAAGCGTCCTCGAACTCCCTTCGGATGACAAAGACCACGCGCCCGAAGCCAGCGCGGATCGCGTCGTAGACCGCGTAGTCAAGCAGGGTCTCGCCGGATGGGCCCACCGGGTCGATCTGCTTGAGCCCGCCGTAGCGGGAGCCTCTGCCGGCGGCGAGAACAAGGAGCGTGGGGGCCATCCTGCTGCAACACGCCCCAATTGCCGCCCAGCGTCAAGCCGCGGCCCCCGCTACCGGCTTTCCGGTAACAAGCGGGCTTCACAACCCCCGGGCCCGGTGCATGATCGAGGTGCCGATGAAGATCGCCATTGTCGAAGACGAGCGCCTCTTCCGCGACGTGCTTCGGAAGGCATGCACGCTGGACCTCGGCCACGAGGTCGTCGGCGAGGCGGGGACGGGGCGCGAGGCCCTCCAGGTCGTGCCGGCAACCATGCCGGACCTCCTTGTCCTCGACATCCACCTTCCCGACATGGACGGGCTAGAGGTCCTGCGCAGGCTCAGGAGCGAGCGTGCGCTCATCAGGACGCTCGCCATATCGTCCTATTTTGATGAATACACCCTCTGCCGGATCGAGCGGGCCTCGGTCCAGGGCTTCATCGACAAGTCGACGAACACGGTGGCGGAGCTGAGCCTGGCGATCACCGCCATCGAGGCGGGCTCGACCTACTTCCCAATCCCGTTCACCGAGGCGCGGCGCGCCCACAGCCGGAACCCGTTCTCGTACGACAAGATACTCACCGACCGGGAGCAGACCGTGCTGAGCCTCGTGGGCGAGCCGCTGTCCGACGCCGAGATCGCGGCCCAGCTCAAGGTGTCTCCGGAGACCGTCGAGAAGCACCGGTTCAACATCATGCGAAAGCTCGGCCTTGGCACGCGCGCGGAGTCCGCCCGCTTCGCGCGGAAGTGTGGCCTCACGCGGCCCTCCCCGGCCCAGAGGTACCGGGCCCCCCTGTAGGCGCGGGACAATGTTGCAGATCGCCGGAACCGGGCTACCAAGGGCCGGTGCAAAGCGATCCCATTCCAGCGGCGGGTGACGGCGGCGGCGGCCGGACCATGCTGGGCATACTTGTCGCGCTCAGCGCCTCCCACCTGATCAACGACACGCTCCAGGCGTTCCTGCCGGCAATCTACCCGATGCTCAAGGCCTCGTTCGGCCTCACCTTCACGCAGGTGGGGATGATCACCCTGAGCTACCAGCTGACCGCCTCGATCCTCCAGCCCGTGGTCGGGACGTACACCGACCGGACGCCCAAGCCCTACTCCCTGGCGATCGGGATGTCCTTCACGCTCGCCGGCCTCGCGTTCCTGTCGCAAGCGCGCAGCTACGAGCAGATCCTGCTTTCGTCGGTCCTGGTGGGGACCGGCTCGTCCGTCTTCCACCCGGAGGCCTCCCGGGTCGCGCACATGGCTGCCGGGGACAGGCACGGTTTCGCGCAGGCGCTGTTCCAGGTGGGCGGCAACCTGGGGACGTCGTTCGGCCCGCTCCTCGCCGCGCTCGTCATCGTCCCGAACGGGCAGGGCTCGATCCTGTGGTTCACGCTGCTGGCGCTCGCGGGCATCGTCCTTCTCTCCAGGGTCGGCGTCTGGTACGGCCGCAACCTCTCCCAGTTCCGGAAGCGGTCGGCCGCCAGCGCCGCAAGGGCCGCGGCCCACCCGAGGGTCGCCTTTTCCATCCTCATCCTGATGGCCCTCATCTTCTCCAAGTATTTCTACCTGGTGAGCCTGACGAACTACTACACGTTCTACCTGATCCAGGGATTCGGCGTCTCCATCCAGGGGGCTCAGCTGCGCCTGTTCGTGTTCCTCTTCGCCGTCGCGGCAGGCACCATACTGGGCGGCCCCCTGGGCGACCGGTTCGGCCGCAAATACGTCATCTGGGCATCGATCCTCGGTGTGGCCCCGTTCTCCCTGGTCCTTCCCCACGTCGGGCTCAACGCGGCGGTGGTGCTCACCGTCTTCATAGGGATAATCCTCGCTTCCGCGTTCCCCGCGATCCTGGTCTATGCGCAGGAGCTCATACCCGGCAGGGTCGGCATGATCTCGGGGCTCTTCTTCGGCTTCGCGTTCGGGATCGGAGGGATTGCCTCCGCCGCCCTCGGAAGGCTGGCGGACCTGACGAGCATCGGGTTCGTGTTCAACGTGTGCGCATTCCTCCCGCTGCTTGGCGTGCTCACGTGGTTCCTTCCCGACATCGAGGGGGCGAGCCAGCGCGCGCGCCGCCTGCAGCGGGAATCCGTCGACTCCTCCCCCCATGCCGACGAGGCCTAGGATAACGGACTCCAAGCCCGCGTTTGTCTCGCGCTCGGGGCAGACGGGCACCGAATACAGGATCTACGTCGACGCGCCCGACCCTGCGCGCGCGCCCGGTCCCTGGCCCGCGGTCCTCCTGATGGACGGTGACGTCCTCTTTGACCTCGCGGTGGAGGCGTGCCGCCCGCTGGTGAAGGCTGGCCTCATTCCCCCGACGGCCGTGATCGGCGTCGGATACGGGGCAAGCTACGGCGAGCGCGGGAATTTCCGGGGCCGGGACTATACACCGACCCCGTCCGCCGACGAGCCCTCGAGCGGCGGGGCGGACCGCTTCCTGGATTACCTCTCCGGCTCGCTCTGGCCGGAGCTGTCGCGGCGATATCCCCTGCGCGAGGAGGGCCGCGCGATGGCGGGCCATTCCGTCGGCTCCCTCCTGGTCCTCTACGCCCTGTTCCAGCGGCGGCCTTTCTTCGACCTCGCCCTGGCAAGCGCGCCGTCGATCTGGTGGGACAACCGGAGCCTGCTCCGCCTGGCCGCGGAGAGGCGCAGCCTGTCGGCCACCCTGAAGGGCCGCCTATACCTGGGAGTCGGCGAAAACGACACTCCCTCGATGCTGGGCGACTTGGCCCTCCTCGAGGGCCAGCTGGCAAAGAGGCCCTTCAGGGGGCTCGGCGTTGTCAGCGAGAGGTTCCCCGGGCGCGACCATTACGACGCCGTCCCAAAGACCTTCCGCGGGGGCCTGGCCGCGCTTCTCGGCTGAAGGCCCGCCAACCCGGGAATTGACCGGCCCCCGTCCGGGCGGGTATGTCTGGACGGCCATGTCCGATCCCTCCCCCGGAGCCGTCTCGATGGAAACGCTTGTTGCGCTGTGCAAGCGCCGCGGGTTCATCTTCCAGTCCTCCGAGATCTACGGCGGCATCAACGGCTTCTTTGACTTCGGGCCTCTCGGCGCCGAGCTCAAGAAGAACATCCGCGACTGCTGGTGGAACGACATGGTGCGGCGCCGGGACGACATTGTCGGGATTGAGAGCTCGATCATCATGCACCCGAAGGTGTGGGAGGCCTCGGGCCATGTCTCCGGCTTCACGGACCCGCTGGTCGACTGCAAGGTGTCAAAGCAGCGCTACCGGGCGGACCAGCTCTTCTTCGCCGAGGTCGTCGTCGACGCGAGGACGGTCGGCTATGTGAGCGCGCTCGAGGGCGAGGACACCGCCTCCGACCTCCAGGAGGCCGCCGAGGCCCTCAAGCGCAAGAAGGCGGTCCAGGGCAGGCTTGAGCCCGTCCGCCCGAGGGACATGACCGAGGCGAGGCCGGAGGAGATCGCGCTCATCCCGTCGCCGGCGACGGGCGAGCCCGGCAGCCTGACGCCGCCCCGCTCGTTCAACATGATGTTCCAGACGAACGTCGGGGCCATGACGGACGCCTCCTCGGTCGCGTACCTGCGCCCGGAGACCGCGCAGGGGATGTTTGTGGACTTCAAGTCGGTGGTGGACACCGGCAGGGTGAAGCTCCCCTTCGGGATCGCGCAGATCGGCAGGTCGTTCCGCAACGAGATCACGCCGCGCAACTTCATCTTCCGCTCCCGCGAGTTCGAGCAGATGGAGATGGAGTACTTCATCCACGAGGACGCGGACTGGGCGAAGTGCCACCGCGAGTGGATCAACTGGTGCAAGGACTGGCTGCTGTCGATCGGCCTGCCCGAATCCCACCTTTCCGAGTATGAGCACCCGCGTGAGAAGCTGGCGTTCTACTCGAGGGGCACGACCGACATCATGTTCCGGTTCCCCTTCGGGGTGCAGGAGCTCTGGGGCATCGCCGCGCGGGGCAACTACGACCTCAAGCAGCACGAGAAGCACAGCGGGGTCCCGCAGGCAATCTTCGACGAGGCAACGAAGAGGAAGATCACGCCGCACGTCATCGAGCCCGCCGTGGGCGTCGACCGGATTTTCCTCGCCCTCCTCTGCGCCGGCTACGCCGAGGAGGACGTGAAGGACGAGAAGGGGGCCATCGAGAAGCGGACCGTGCTTCGGCTGAGCCCGAGGATAGCGCCGGTGAAGGTGGCCGTATTCCCGCTGCTGAAGAACAAGCCCGAGCTCGTGGCGCGGGCGGACGGGCTCTACAGGAGGCTCAAGCGGAAGTACGCGGTGTTCTACGACGAGTCCGGCGCCATCGGCCGCCGCTACCGCCGCCAGGACGAGATCGGCACGCCCTGGTGCGCGACCATCGACTTCGAGACCATTGAGAAGGACGGGACGTTCACCCTCCGCGAGCGCGACTCCATGCACCAGAGGCGGATCAGCGAGGCGGAGCTCTTCGCCCTTCTCGAGGAGAAGGTTTACTAGGGCGGCGCGGGCTGCCGCCACGAGCCGTGAAGACCGTCGCCGAATGCTCGAGCGTGGACGAGGCGCTGCTCCTGCGCTCGCTCCTGGAGGACTGCGGCGTCCGGTCCAGTGTGCCCGACGAGCTCACAGTCCCCTTTCGCGGCCAGGCGGGCGGGGTCCGGCTGCAGGTGGCCGACGAGGACGCCGAGACGGCGGCCAGGATCATCTCGAGCGCAAAAAGGTAGCATGGATGCGGACGCGCGCGCCAGGGAGGCGATCGACGCCGCCCACGGGGCCGATCCCAGCCGCACGCGCGACGGGCGTCCCGCGGAGCTGGCCTATGCGGACAGCATGGAGCGATGGGTGGCAAGGATCGTGCCGGGTGCGCCACCCATCCTGAGGCTCGCGGCGCGCTGCCAGCACCTCGAGCGATGGTCCGTCCCGCGCGGATCGTTCCCCGCCGGCAGGCCGGGGTACCTCGCCTGGCGGCGCTCCCTCTACGTGAAACAGTCGGAGCGGGCCCGCCAGATCCTGCTGGCGGCGGGCGTGCCGCCGGCCGATGCCGAGGATGCGGCGACCTGGGTCTCGAAGTCCGCCCTCAAGACGAACGCGGGTTCCCAGGCGCTTGAGGACGCGGCGGTGCTCGTGTTCCTCGAAAGCGAGATCGGGGCCTTCGCCGAGCAGCACGCGGATTATCCCCGCGAGAAATTTGTCGATATTCTCAGGAAGACATGGCGCAAGATGAGCCCGCGAGCGCGCGAGCTCGCCCTGGGGCTCGGGCTGCCCCCGGCCATCGCAGCGCTTGTCCGGGAGGCGGCCGGGGATTGACCCGTCGCCGCGCACCCGGTCACTGCCGCTTTACAATCCGCAATTCCTTCCTGAGGTGCTCAAGGAGCCGGCCCCGGAACACCACCAGGTCGCTGGGCTCTGCCGCCGTTGCGCTCGCCTCCCAGAGGTCGGAAGAATCTAGCTCGGACTGGTCGATGACGCTGCCGGCGGGAACCAGCCTGTCCGGCAGGCCCGTGGCGGAGAGAATGAGCCCTCCCTGGCGCACGTAGAAGAACCCCCTGCACGGCGTTCCCTGGACAAAGAGCGTCTCGCCCTTCTCGAGGTGGATCGATCGGACGACGTCCTCGGGCGGCGGCATGATCTGGCTGATGTCCCGCGGAAACACCAGGTCGAAGGTCCAGTCGATCATGACCCGAAGCTTGCGAACCGTGCCCGGAAGCTTCGCGAGATAGATCGTCCTCCACATCCACCATGCGATGAATCCCTTGAAGTGGAGGCCGAAGACCTCCGCGACCGCCTGCCTCTCGCCAATCGTGGCCAGCTGGCCCATGTAGCGGTATCGGAATGCCCGCGGTTGCGCGCCCTTTAGGACCCGGTAGATGTTCCCCCCAAGCAGCTTCCCCTGGCGGAACGCAAATTGCGCTGTCGGAGGGGACACCCTGGCCTGCCCGCGGTCGTTCCACGGCACCGCCGCGCCGTCGCCCGCCGCCCAGAGCGTGGTCTCCTTGCCAACCCGCAGCATGGGATCCGTCGGCACGCGGCCCCTCGGCGCCTCGATCCCCAGCTGGCGGCACAGGTCCATGAGCACGGGATTCGGCGCGTTGCCGACCGTTGTCACGACCGTGTTCGCATCGATGCCCCCGCCGTCGGCAAAGCTGACGCGCCTCGCGGTCACCGCGGACACGCGGGTGTTGAGCAGTATCTCCATCCCATTCCTCCCGAGGACCTTTCGCGCATAGGCGCCGAGCTCCGGACCGATCTCCCCGAGGAGTTCGCCTCCCGCGTGCGCGAGGACGACGCGAGGCCTCGACCCCCTCAGGTTGGCATAAAAGCGGTGCGCCTGGTCCATGAAGCTCAGCATCTGCCCCGCCGTTTCCACACCCGTGTACCCGCCGCCCACCACGACGAATGTCAGGAGTCGCTGGCGGG
>DATNLY010000143.1:0-6227 GCA_035602635.1 Opitutaceae bacterium
CCTTGCTCGAGACCATGTAGCTGCTGCGGCGCCACCCGGACTTCCTCAGGATCGCGCCCATGACGACCTCGGCCTGGCCGTCGGCGTAGGACTCCGCGTTGTCGAAGAAGTTGATCCCGGCGTCGTAGGCGGCGTGGAGGAGCTTCCTGGCCACGGGGTCGCCGATCTGCTTTCCGAACGTGACCCACGCGCCGAAGGAGAGGGCGCCCACCTTGAGGCCGGATTTGCCGAGCTGGCGGTATTGCATGCTCATCGTTGAATCCTGTGTGGCCGGAAAATGGCGCGGGCCTCCCCGGATCGCAAGGCCGATGAGCCGGTCCCGGGCTCAGCGCGCCGCCGGCGCAGGAGCCTCGGGCCTTGGCCGCAGCAGGAAGCCGTCGGTCAGGACGAAGATGCCCATGGCCAGGAATAGAAAGAACGCGGCGACCCAGAAGAACCCGCTCCTGTGAATGCGTTTCCAGGCGGGTCCCTTGGGCTCCGATCCGTCCTGGTGCGGGCCGCCATGGTGCTTCCGTATGCGCTCGGCGTCATCCATCGCCCGCGAGACTGTGCCCGTGCCGGGGCGGTTCCAAGCAGGATGCGGCGCAAACAGGGTTACACCCCATACCCCAGCCGGGGGGTTTCGGCTACCGTGATCCATCCGCCGGATCAACCTCCCCAACCCCAACCGCCCATGCCACTCGTGAACGTAGTCCTGACCCTCATCGTCGTCGGAGTCCTCCTCTGGCTTATCAACACCTACATCCCGATGCAGGGCGCCATCAAGTCGATCCTCAACCTTATCGTGGTGATCGCCGTGGTGCTGTGGCTCCTCTACGGCTTCGGCATCATCACCCACGGGGGCGACATCCACATGCCGGTGGTGAAGTAGGGGCGGCCGGATCGCCGCCTCCCGCACCGACGCCCGGATTCCGCGCGGCCCCCGGGCGATGGATGCCATGGCGGGACCGATTTTCTTCTTCAGCAATGAAACCAGCCTTCACGACCCCCGAAATTCCCACGGGGCAGCTCCGCGGCCCGCTGGACCGCGGATTCCTGCCGAGGGCCTTCCGTGCATTCGCCGAATGCGAGCGGGAGCCGGAGGACCGGAACCTGAAGGAGCTGCACGCGGACGGCTCGCTCGCCAGGGAGAACAGGTTCATCCAGCGGATGCTGGACGACCGCGACCGTCAATTCTCGGAGCTCCAGGCCGAGTTTTCCGCCATGCGGCGGGACTGGGCCTGGCGGACACTCGGCGTGTTCAGGCTCTGGCTGGGCCGGATGCGGCGCCCATTTCGGCCGGCGGTTGCCGCGGCCACGCGAAGCCGCCGCCAACCCGCGCGACGCGGCTCCCCGTAGGAGCCTCTTCACAATCGACTTTCCCAGTGCGCACCCTGAGGATTCCGCCAGGCGGGCAGTTCAGACAGCCGAACCCAGCGGCTCCGTTTCCGAATCCCCAATGGAACACCCCACTTCCGCTTCAGGACACGGGCCCCGCAGGGCCCCGGCTGGCGCCGTCGTGCCGGACGGGGAAAGGCTTCCTCCCAACGAGGCCCTGGTCCGGCTGGCAGGGTACGTAGCCGGCCTGGGGGGCTGGAGCGTCGACCTTGTGGGACGGAAAATCGAATGGTCTGACGAGGTGTGCGCAATCCACGAGGTTCCCCCCGGCACCTCCCCCAGCCTTGAGCAGGCCATCGACTTCTATGCGCCCGAGTGGCGGGAGGCGGTGGGCAGCGCGTTTGACGCCTGCGCGCGCGAGGGCTCGCCGTTCGACCTTGAGATGGAAGTCATCGGCGCCAAGGGCCGGCGCTCGTGGGTCCGGGCGATAGGCGTCCCCGGCCGGGACAAATCGGGCGCGATCGTCAGGGTGCAGGGCGCCTTCCAGGAAATCAACGAGCGCAAGCTTGCCGAGCTGGAGCTCGGCCGCAGCAACCGCGCCCTCTTGATGCTCAGCCGCTGCAACGAGGCGCTCATCCGCACGGCCGAGGAGATTTCCCTCGTCAGGACGGTATGCGAGATCGCCGTGAGCCTCGGGGGCTACAGCATGGCGTGGGTCGGCTACCCGCGCCAGGACGAGGCCAGGTCGGTCGTGCCGGTGGCGCAGGCGGGAGATCGCTGCGGCTACCTGGAAAGGGTATCGTTCTCATGGTCCGAGGACGCGGCCGTCGGGAGGGGCCCGGTGGGGCGGTCCATCCGGTCGGCCAAGGCCGTCGTCGTCTGGGACGCCGAGACGGACGAGATGTTCAAGCCCTGGCTCGCAACCTTCCTCGCGTGCGGGTTCAAGAGCATCGTCTCGCTCCCGCTGCGCGACAAGGACAAGGCCTTTGGCGTGCTTGTGCTCTATTCCGCGGCGGCATCCAGGATCGGCCATGACGAGACCGCGCTCCTCCAGAGGCTGGCGGACGACCTGGCCTTTGGGATCACGAGCGCCCGCGCCCGGGTGGAAATCGCCAAGTCCGAGCGCAATGTCCGCGAGCACGCCGCGCTGCTGGACGAGGCTCGGGACGCGATCCTGGTCCGCGACCTTGGGAACAGGATCACCTTCTGGAACAAGGCCGCCGAAAGGCTCTACGGATGGAGCGCCCGGGAGGCTGCCGGCCAATCCGTCGAAAAGCTCCTCAACCTTGACGCGGCTGCGTTCGCCCAGTCCACCCGTGACGTACTGACCAAGGGAGAGTGGATGGGAGAGCTGCACAAGAAGAGCAGGGACGGGACCAACATCATCGTTGAATGCCGGTGGACCCTTGTGCGCGACGAGGCCGGCATTCCCCAGTCCATCCTCGCGATCGACACTGATGTCACGGAAAGGAAGCTGATCGAGGCTCAGTTCCTGCGCTCACAGCGCGTCGAGAGCATCGGCAACCTGGCGGGGGGCATCGCCCATGACCTCAACAACGTCCTTGCCCCGATCCTCATGGGCGTCGGCCTGCTCAAGGCGGGGATAAGGGACGAGCGCGAGGGCAGGATCCTCAACAGCATCGAGATCAGCGCCCAGCGCGGTGCGGACATGGTCGGGCAGGTGCTCGCGTTTGCGCGGGGTGTCGAGGGCGACCACATACCGATAAACCCGCGCAAGCTGATCGGGGAAATCGCCAACGTGGTGAGGGAAACGTTTCCGAAGTCGATCGAGGTGAACACCGAGGTGCCAAAGGACGTCTGGTCGATTGTCGCCGATCCGACGCAGCTGCACCAGGTGCTCCTTAACCTCTGCGTGAACGCGCGCGACGCGATGCCCGGCGGGGGCATGGTGACCATCCGGGCGCAGAACGTTGAGATCGACGAGCAGTTCGCGAGCATGAACCGCGAGGGCAGCGTGGGGCCGCATGTCCTGATCTCGGTGACCGACACCGGCACCGGCATCCACCCCGACATCAAGGGGAAGATTTTCGATCCCTTTTTCACCACCAAGGAGGTTGGGCGGGGGACCGGCCTCGGGCTCTCGTCCGTCGCGACGATCGTCAGGGGCCACAACGGCTTCGTCCTCCTGGACAGCGAGCTGGGCGGCGGAACCACGTTCAGGCTCTACTTTCCCGCCGCGCAGTCCCCCAAGCCGGCTTCGGCCGCCCCGTTTGCGCCGAAGCCGCCGCGGGGCCGGGGCGAGTGGGTGCTCGTGGTCGACGACGAGGCCTCGGTGAGGCTCATCACGCAGCACACGCTGGAGATGTTCGGCTACCGGGTCCTGACAGCGGGCAACGGCGTCGAGGGCGTATCGCTCTACGCCGAGCGCAGGGGCGACATCGCGCTCGTGATCACCGACATGATGATGCCCATCATGGAGGGCTCGGCGATGATCCAGGCGCTGATGACCATGAATCCAGATGTGCGGATCATAGCGACCAGCGGACTCGGCACCAACGGGAGCGTGACGCGGTCGGCCGGGCCGGGGGTGAAGCATTTCCTGCCAAAGCCCTACTCGGCGCAGACGATGCTGTACGCGGTGCACCGCGCGCTGAACGAATAGGGTCCTTGCGCAACCCGGCTACCGCCGGCCGCGCAGGATCCATGACAGGACGGTCAGCACCAGGCTGACCAGGACGCAGGTTGCGAGCGGGAAATACACGTCCGTGTTCCCCCAGCGGGCGTGGATGTCCCCCGGCAGGCGCCCGAACCACGAGCGGCCGAACCCCGACCAGACGAGGGCTCCAATGCAGGCGATCGCCAGTCCGAGCACTACAAGGGTCTTTCCGATGTCCGGCATGGCTGGGCTCCTGTTCTGGGGGACTTGCGCAGGGTTGGCTCGATTTCTCCAGGCCCCGAGATTGCCGGGGCTTCGCCCGCCTGGCAATCCCGGCAATGGGCGCCGCGCCCAGGTCCCCCGAGAAAAACAGCTTGGCCCCTCCCTGCGAACTGCGACAGTGCCGGGCGCATCCATGACCCACCGATCGGAGACACGCCTAGGCCCAGGGGACAAGGGGGCCCTCTGCGTGGGCGCCCTGGGCGTCGTCTTCGGCGACATTGGCACAAGCCCCCTGTACACCATGCGCGAATGCGTCGCTCACATCCCCTCGGGGGGGCGCACCGAGGGGGTGCTGGGGGTGCTCTCGCTCATCTTCTGGTCGCTCGTCATGGTCGTCAGCGTGAAGTACCTCTGGTACGTCATGACGGCCGACAACCACGGCGAGGGCGGGATATTCGCGCTGCTGGCGCTCATACACGGGGCCGATGAGGTGCAGGCCGGCGGCAGCCCGCGCAAGCGCACCCTCGGGCCCGCCGTCATCATGATCCTGATCGGCGCCGCCCTCCTCTACGGCGACGGCGTCATCACGCCGGCAATCTCAGTGCTGGGCGCGGCCGAGGGCTTCAACCTCATAAGCCCGGTGTTCACTCCCTATGTCCCGGGGCTGGCCTGCGTCATCCTCGCGGCGCTCTTCTGGTTCCAGCACAAGGGCACGAAGAGCATCGGCGGCGTCTTCGGTCCGGTGATGCTCACCTGGTTTGCGGCCATCGGCGCCCTGGGCGCCTGGTACCTCTTCAGGTATCCCGAGGTCCTCCGCGCCCTCAACCCAAGGTACGGGCTCGCGCTGCTGCACCATCCGCCCGCCAAGGTGGCGATCCTGCTCGGTTCCGTGGTCCTTGCGATCACCGGGGCCGAGGCCCTCTACGCGGACATGGGCCACTTCGGCCGACGCTACATCGCCCTCGCGTGGTACGGCGTGGCGTTCCCGGGCCTCGTGCTCAACTACTTTGGCCAGGGGGCCTACATCCTGAGCCATCCCGTGACGACGGACAACCCGTTCTTCGCCATGGCGCCCGCCGGCGTGGCGCAGGCCGCGCTCACCGGCCTTTCCATAGTGGCCGCGATCATCGCGAGCCAGGCGCTGATCTCCGGGGCCTACTCGCTCACGCGCCAGGCCATACAGCTCGGATATTTTCCGCGCCTGAAGATCGTGTACACGAACGCCGACCAGTCCGGCCAGATCTACGTGCCCTTCGTCAACACCGCGCTCGCCATCGGATGCATCCTGACGGCGGCGCTCTTCGGCTCGAGCGGCCGCCTGGCCTCGGCCTACGGCATCGCGGTCACCGGGACCATGGCCATCACCACCATGGCCTATTTCATCGTCGCCCGCCGCCGCTGGCGCTGGCCGATCTGGGAGATCGGCCCCCTGTGCGCCGTGTTCCTGGCGATCGACCTGGGGTTCTTCCTTTCGAACGCGCTGAAGCTCGCCGACGGCGGCTGGTTTCCCCTGGCCATCGGGGCCGCCGTGCTCGCCGTCATGCACACGTGGAAAACCGGCCGCGACTCGATCTTCAGGGTCGTCTACGAAAACAACCTGACCGAGGGCGAGCTGACGAAGATCGCCGTCAGCAAGTACGTCGTGCGCGTGCCGGGGGCGGCGATCTTCATGGTCGGCTCCCCGGAGGGCACGCCCGTCGTCCTGCTGCACCACGTGAAGGCCAACCGCTGCCTGCACGAGTCGGTCATACTGATGTGCATCGTGACCGAGGACATACCCGTCGTGCCGGAGGCCGGTATCCTGCAGCTCAGGGAGATAGGCGCCGGCATCTGGCGGGCGAACGGCCATTACGGCTACATGCAGTCTCCCGACGTCAGCGACCTCGTTGGGCGCGTCAGGGCCGCCGGCGTAAAGTTCAACACGCAGGGGGCGACCTATTTCTTCAACCGCGAGATGATCCTTCACGGCGGCAACACCGGGATGTGGGAATGGGAGAAGAGCTTCTACGGCTTCCTGAGCAGGAACGCTCGCCCCGCGAAGGACTACTACCAGATCCCGCCGTCGCAGATC
>DATNLY010000157.1:0-2707 GCA_035602635.1 Opitutaceae bacterium
GGAAGGAGCACGAGGTCGAAGTCTATCCGGACGGGGGCCACGGATTCTTCTGCGAGGACCGCCCCGCGTACCACCGCGCCTCGGCGGAGGCCTCGTGGACGCGCGCGACGGCCTGGCTCGCAAAAAGACTCGGCTGACCCGCCCGGAGCCGGATTCAGGCCTTGGCCGGGGGCTCGTCGCAGGCCTCCCGCAGCGGCAGGGAGCCGCCGTCCGCCGGGATCAGCTGCCTCGCCGGGTTCAGGCGCTGGTACTGCACGAAATCCTTGTTGAAGAAAAGGTCGAGCGTCCACTCGAGCGCGACGCGCACCTTTTTCTCGAAGCCCGGCAGCTTGCTCAGGTAGATCGTTCGCCAGAGCCACCACGCGACAAACCCGGAGAAATTGACGCCCATGATGCGGGCGACGCCCGTCCGGTGCCCGATCGAGGCGAGCAGCCCTATCGTCTTGAAACGGAAGGGCGCCGTGGGGCGGCCGTGCACGACCGCGGATACATTGCGAGCTAGCACGGCCCCCTCGCGCGAGGCGTGCTGCGCCGTGGGGGGATGGAACGAGCCCTTTTTCGCCACGTCGGGGATCAGGGCGCAGTCGCCGAGCGCCCACACCTCCGGATGGCCGGGCACCCGCAGGTCGGCGTCCACGACGATCTTCCCCTTCTCCCTGGGCAGGCCGATCCGGTCGAGGGTCGGGCTTGGTGAGGTCCCCGCGGTCCAGACGAGCGTGTACGTGGGGACGCTGGCCCCGTCGCTGAGCGAGACGTCCCGCGCCGTCACCCCGGTGACCTTCGTGTTGGCGTGGATCTCAACGCCGCGGGCGCGCAGCTGCCCGCTCGCGTAGCGCCCCAGCTCCGGGCCGAGCTCCGGCAGCACGTAATCGCCGGGGTGCACGAGCACGACGCGAAGCATCCCGCGGTTGAGGTTCGGGTAGTAGGGCAGCGCCTCCCTCAGGAAGTCGTTGATGCTGCCGATGGTCTCGATCCCGGCGAAGCCGCCGCCGGCGACCACGAACGTGAGCAGGGGTTCGCGGTCGGCCTTGGCGCACTCGGTGTCGGCCTCCTCCAGGTGCGAGATGAGCCGGTTGCGCAGCTCGATCGCGTCCCGGAGCGTCTTCATGCAGACCGCCCGCTCGGCGAGTCCCGGAAGCCCGAAGAAGTTCGTGACCGAGCCGAGGCCGAGGACCAGGTGGTCGTACTCGAGGGCGTGCCCGTGCAGGGCGTAGCCGTGCGAGACGGTCACCTTGCGGCCGGCGAGGTCGACAGCCTGCACCTCGCCGACGAAGGTCTTCACGGTGCGCAGGAGCTTGCGGATGGGGTTGACGATGTTCGTGAGGTCGAGGTCGCTCGCGGCGACCTCGTGCAGCATCGGCGTGAACAGGAAGAAGTTCTCCTGGGTGATGAGCGTGACCTCCAGGTCCGGGTCGCGGCGGCGTTCAAACTCCAGCGCGGCGTAGAGGCCGCCGAAGCCCCCGCCGAGGATGAGGACGCGGGTCTTCTTCATAATCCGGGCGGGCGGTCATTCATGGCGTTTCGGGATTGATCCATGGAGCGGTGGCGATCGACGAGCAAGGGCTACCCTCATTAGGGTCCGCTGCGATCACTTTAATCCCGGGAGCGTGGGTCATTTTCCCGGATTTCCCGGGAATAAACCGAGGCGCGCGCGCCTCATCCCGCCCAGCGGGGCCGCGCCAGGCAGCCTAGAAGCTCAGGACCGCGGACAACTGAATCCGTCCGGGACGGGTGCCCGCAAGGCGCTCCAATTGCCAGCCGTAGTCGGCCTTGATCGTGCCGTGGGAGCCTATCTGGGCACGCAGTCCCGGGCCCGCCGACACCAGGGTGTCCTCCGTCTCGCCGGGCAGGAGCCCGTGCTGCCAGTCCCTGCCCGCGTCGATGAAGACCAGGGCCTGGGTCTGGTCGGGGATGCGGCGCAGGAGATGCCGGCTCGGGCTCCTGACTTCCAATTGGGCGGAGATCCCGTCGTCCCCATTCACGATCCGCTCGTCGTAACCGCGGACGGAATCCTCCCCCCCCAGCCCGAACTGCTCGGACGGAAGCAGGCGCGCGGACGCCCACTGGCCCGACCCGGTGAGCACCGCCGTGAAATCCCAGGGCAGCCGCTCCAGGCGGGAGAAGCTCGCCTGGACGTAGCCATAGTCGGCGGCGGCTCCCGCGCGCTGCACCTCAAAGTTGCTGTCGCGGTTCAGGCCTCCAATCCCCCCGGGGCTGAAATACGCGGACACCGAGCCGTGGGTCGAGCCACGCGTGTCGCTCCTGGACCCGCTGTAGGTGACCAGGGCCTGGGCGATGCTGGCGGGCGAGCTGAACACCTGCGTCCCGCCAAAGCCCAGGTTGTTGTTGCTCCACTTGTAATCGAGGCCGAATGCCAGCGATTGTTCGTAGCCGGGCAGCACGGGCAGGGGGATGGCGTACCGCAGCCCCGCCTGCCAGGTGACGCCGGTCAGGTTGAACAGGCTGCTTGCCGCCGTGTCGGACCGGGCCCACGAGCCGAGGGCCGAGAGCGTGCTGCGCCATGGGAGCGGCAGCACGTAGCTGGCGCTGTCCGCATCCAGGCGGTCCGCATCCGTGCTGCGCGTGTATTGGTAGCTGAGCTCGTTGTCCCGGTCCCAGAGGTTTCCGAGGTTGAAGCCGGCAATCGCCCGCCCCAGCCCGGTCGCCTGGTTGCCCGTGTCCTCGTAGCCCCCGTAGATGCGCTCCG
>DATNLY010000160.1:0-5158 GCA_035602635.1 Opitutaceae bacterium
TCCTTTACCTCCTGCATTACAACATGAGCGTCGCGGTCTGGGTGGGCCTGATCGCCCTTGCCGGGCTGGATGCCGAGACGGGCGTCGTCATGCTCCTGTACCTGGACCATGCCTGGGACAAGTTCCGCGCGGCGGGCCGCCTGAACACGCCTGCCGACCTGCACGACGCCGTCATCGAGGGGGCGGTGCAGCGGATCCGGCCCAAGATCATGACGGTGTGCGCCATCCTTTTCGGCCTCCTGCCGATCATGTGGTCGCCCACGACGCAGGCCGGGGCGGACGTGATGAAGCGCATCGCCGCCCCCATGATCGGCGGCGTCGTCACCTCGGGCGTCCTCGAGCTCCTGCTTTATCCCGCGATCTACATGCTCTGGAGGCGGCGCCACCTGCCCAACCCGGGCGGCCCCGAATCGTCGCCCGCGGCCCCGGGGGCCTTGAACGGGCCCGTTCGCCGGCGCCGCTTCCCCTGGATGGCGGTGATTTTGGTCACGCTGGCCGCCGGGGCCGGACTGCGCTGGTGGTCGCAGGGCAGGACCCCCCCGAACCCGGCGCTGGCGGCGCGCGCCCGCGCGCCCTTCGCCACCCGGACGGCAAACGGCCTGACCGTGAACCTGTACGATTCCTGGGACGGCCTCCGCCTGGCCGGCAACGACGTGCTGATCGAGTTCCTCGACGCAGGCACCGGCGCGGATGTCGACGTGGGCACCGTGAGGTTCGCCCTGGACATGAGCATGCCCGGCATGGCCATGCATTCCGGGGGCACCGTGACTCCCGCGGGCGCGGTCGGCCGTTACCGTGCGAGCATCAAGCCGGAGATGGCCGGCGACTGGACGGCGCAGCTCCATTACGACGGCCCGCGAGGGTCGGGCGACATAGGCTTCACGGTGAACGTGGGCCGCTGATGCGCAGCCGCGGCACAAACCGGCAATGAACCCCGGCCAAATCAGCCCCACCCCGGCCTATTACTGCCCGATGTGCCCGGGCGTGGAGGCGGAGAATCCCGGCGAATGCCCCAGGTGCGGCATGGCGCTGGAAACCAATCCCGCCCGCGGCGGTCGAGCAACGGTGCTTTACACGTGCCCGATGCACCCGCAGGTCGAGCAGGACCATCCCGGGGATTGCCCGATATGCGGCATGGCGCTGGAGCCGAAAGTGGCGGCCGCGGGCGCGGAGGAAGGGGCGGGCTCCGAGCAGCGGGACATGACCCGGCGCTTCTGGGCGGGCGCCGCCCTGTCGGTGCCCGTGCTCCTGCTTGCCATGGGCCACCTTGTGCCGGGTCTCGCCCGCGCAGGCGATTCGTCCCCAGGCCGGTGGGCCCAGTTTCTCCTATCGACGCCGGTGGTGTGGTGGGCGGGCTGGCCGTTCCTCGTGCGCGGCGCCCGGTCCCTGCGCACGGGCCACTGGAACATGTTCACCCTGATCATGCTCGGGGTCGGGGCCGCCTGGACCTACAGCGCCGTCGCGTTCCTCCTGCCCGGGGTCTTTCCCGCGGCCATGCGCCCGCACGGCGCCGTGGAGGTCTATTTCGAGGCCGCCTCGGTCATCGTGGTGCTCGTCCTTCTGGGCCAGGTGCTCGAGCTGCGGGCCCGCGCCCACACCTCGGGCGCGATCAGGGCGCTGCTCAACCTCGCCCCGGCCACAGCCATCCGTGTCACGGGAGAGGGAGAGGCCGAGGTCCCGCTCGCGGAGATAAGGGCCGGGGACCGCGTCCGGGTGCGGCCCGGCGGCAAGGTGCCGGTGGACGGCGTGATCGAGGAGGGCTCCTCCTCCGTGGACGAGTCGATGATCACCGGCGAGTCGCTCCCCGTCGAGAAGAAGGCCGGCGACCCGGTGACGGGCGGCACGATCAATGCCACCGGGAGCTTCATCTTGCGGGCGCAGAAGGTGGGCGCGGACTCGCTCCTCGCCCGCATCGTGCAGATGGTCGCGAGCGCGCAGCGCAGCCGCGCGCCGATCCAGGGAGTGGCCGACAGGGTGGCCGTCTTCTTTGTGCCGACCGTCGCCGCGGCGTCCGTGCTCACGTTCCTTGTCTGGCTCCTTGCCGGGCCCGAGCCCCGCCTGGCCTACGCCATCGTCAACGCGGTAGCCGTCCTCATCATCGCCTGTCCCTGCGCGCTGGGGCTGGCCACACCCATGTCGATCATGGTGGGGGTGGGCCGGGGCGCCCAGGGCGGCGTGCTCTTCAAGGACGCCGAGGCGCTCGAGCGCCTCGGGGAGGTGAAATGGCTGGTCCTGGACAAGACGGGGACCCTCACGGAGGGGAAGCCCCGGCTCGAGGACGTGGCGCCCCTCCCGGCGTCGAGCGAGGCCGCGCTGCTCCGGCTTGCCGCGTCCCTGGAGCGCGCCTCGGAGCACCCCCTTGCGGGCGCCATCGTGCGGGGCGCCGAGGCCAGGGGCATCGCCCTTGGCCCGACGGCCGATTTTCGCTCGGTCACCGGCGGCGGCGTCGCGGGGGTCGTGGACGGAATGCGGGTGGCGGTGGGCAGGCCCGCGTTCCTCGCGGCGGAGGGCATCGCGCCGGATGCCGGTCTCGACGCGCGGGCGGCGGCCCTCCAGTCCGACGGGAAGACGGTGCTCTTTGTCGGGGTCGACGGCAAGCCGGCCGGGCTCCTTGCGGTGGCCGATCCCATCAAGGATTCCTCCCGCGAGGCGATCGGCCTCCTGCACCGGCTGGGATTGAGGCTCGTGATGCTCACGGGCGACAATCGCCGGACCGCCGAATCGGTGGCGCGCCGGCTCGGACTCGACCGCTTCGAGGCCGAGGTCGAGCCCGCGGGCAAGATCGAGAGGATCAATGCGCTGAGACGGGAGGGCGCGGGCGTCGCCATGGCCGGCGACGGCGTGAACGACGCGCCGGCAATCGCTGCGGCCGACGTGGGGATCGCGATGGGAACGGGCACCGATGTCGCGATCGAGAGCGCGGGAGTCACGCTCGTGAACGGCGACCTTCGCGGCATCGCGAGGGCGATCCGGCTGTCGCGGGCGACCATGAGGAACATCCGCCAGAACCTCTTCTTCGCCTTCGTCTACAACCTGGTGGGCATCCCCATCGCCGCGGGCGCGCTCTATCCGCACTTCGGAATCGTCCTTAGCCCGATGATCGCGGGGGCGGCGATGAGCCTGAGCTCGGTGTCGGTCGTCTCCAACTCGCTGAGGCTCCGAAGGGTCACGCTGTAGCCTGCGCCAGAAGGCGGCCCCGCGGCGCTCGCCTTCCGCCAGGCATGCGGTCCCGCCGGGGGCGGGTACATCCAAGGAGGCCAAATCCGGGCTGTCATTGTGGCGCACCCGGCGCTATCCATGGACGGCTCCCGGGAGGGGCAATACCCCCGCCCGGCATTCCGGCGAAATGACCGGAATCCTTTCGCCCCGAGATGCGTCAATCCTCCAAACCCATGCCCCTAAAAATGAAGAAATACCTCCTGAGGCCGGCGGTCGCCCTGTGCGCCGCGGCCCTGTCAATCGCGTCGGCCACGGCCCAGGTGGGCCATGTCTCCCCATCCGAGAAGAAGGTCGTGATCGATCCCGTGACAGGGACGGAGCTCACCTTCCTCACGAGCACGCCCGTCGGGGACTCCAAGATCTACCAGACGCACCCGGATTGGACCTCGGACGGCAAGTGGCTCATCTTCCGCTCCAACCGCGTGCGCGGGCAGGCCTTCGCGGTCAACGAGGAGACGGGCACGATCGTGCAGGTCACCGACAAGGGCTATCTCGGGATGCTCTGCGTCGCTCGCAAGTCGATGAAGCTTTATATCATGAGGGACATGGGCGCCCCGGCCGACATAGGCCGCGATCCCTACATTGATGCCGCGGCGGCCGCGATGGCGGCGGCCAACCACCCCACGCCCCCGGCAGCCGACGCGACTCCGCCGCCCCAGCCCGCCGCCGCAACCCCGCCGCCCCAGGCAAACGGCGCGACCCCGACGCCCGACGCCAACGGCGTGATTCCGCCTGAGACCAACGGCGCCCCGCCCCCCGCCCGCCGTGGGGGATTCTTCCGGCCCAAGGGGCCCTTCGAGGTCATCGAGATCGACCTTGGCCGGCTTTTTGCGGACGCCGTGGCCGGCACCGTCAAGGGGGACTCCGACTATGAGCGCGTCTGCGGCACAACGCCGGCCGGGATGCACGCCACCGGCAACATGGGCCTGGATGCGAATGAGGACTTCGTCTACTTCGGCATCACCGGCAAGGAACTCCTTCCGCAGCTGCCGGCGGGCACCGAGGTGGCAAAGCCCTTCGGGCCCCGCAACATGGGCGCCGGCCCGTCCGGCCTGGCCAGCATGAACCTGAAGACGGGCGAGGTTAAGACCATTGTCGTCGTCCCCTTCCAGATCGGCCACGTCCAGACAAACCCCTGGGTCCCCGGCGAGATCGTCTTCTGCTGGGAGACCGGCGGCAAGGCGCCGCAGCGCACGTGGACGATCATGGCCGACGGCACGGGCATGCGGCCGCTCTATCCCGAGGCTTCCTACGAGTGGATCACGCATGAGGCGGTGATCACCAAGGACGAGGTCGCGATAGCCATCCTCTACCTGCGCCCGCCGCTCGCCACGAACACCGGCCGGATGGGATCATGGGGCCCGGTGGGGACGGACGAGCATCCCACGGGAGTCGGCATAGTGAACCTTCGCACCCACGAGATGCGTATCGTCGGGCAGGTGCCCATCGGCGACCGAGGCCGCTCGATCTGGCACGTCAACGGATCGGCGGACGGACGCTGGGCGTGCGCCGACGACTTCAGGTTCAGGCTCTGGATCATCGACAGGCACACCGGGGAGATGGCCCTCCTCGCGTCCATGGGCGAGAAGACGACGGCGGCGGACCACATCCACCCGACCTTCAATGCGGACAGCACGAAGATCGAGATCCAGTCCGCGATGCTCTCGGACAACAACCGCTCCCTCAACATCTGCGTCGTCCCCGTGCCGAAGGCCTGGCTCGCGCGGACGTATGACGAGAAGAACCGGCTGCTTGCCCAGTAGCCGCGGCATAGAAGCCGGCATCCCCGTCCCGCAGGCATCCGGCAATCCCGGGCGCGGCCGCCCCCCGGCGGGCCGCGCAATGCGGCTCGCCGCGGCCTGGGCGGGGCTGCTCGGTTTTTTCGCGGGGCCCGCGCTTGCCCACACCCTGACGATAACCCAGGTCCTGGCGTCCTTCG
>DATNLY010000164.1:0-5322 GCA_035602635.1 Opitutaceae bacterium
GGTCTCGTTCTATTTCTGCTACGACTCTTCGGGCAGGCCGGCGGCCGCGATCGCCGAGGTGACGAACACGTTCCGCGAGATGAAGCCGTACTTCCTGGGGCCCGGCACCCTCTCGGGCGGCGGGTGCCCGCCCTCGTTCGATTCCAGGGTCCCGAAGTTCTTCTACGTCTCCCCGTTCTCGGATGTCGACGTGGCGTTCGACTTCCGGCTGCGCGCTCCCGACGACGGCCTCTCGATACGCATAGACGACTACTCCGGGGCGGAGCGGACGCTTGCCAGCGCGCTCACGGGCAGCAGGCGGCCCCTCACGGCGGCCCGGCTGGCATGGTACTCGCTCAAGTACCCCCTCATTACCGTCAAGGTGATCCTGCTCATCCACCTCCACGCCCTCCGGCTGCGCCTTAAGCGCGTCCCGTGGTTCGCCAAGGCGGCGCGCGCGGGCGACCAGCGCGACCTGTACCGCCCCCACGAGTCGATCGCGCACTCGACGCCCTCGTGACCAGCCGATGAACTCAGAACCCGGATTCTTCTCGGCCTCGGCGGTCGACTCGCGGTCCGCGCGGCCCTCCGCCTTCCGAGCGCCGGTCCTTGCCGCATTCTCCGCGATGGCCCGCGGCAGGCTGCAGGTCGACCTGCCGGAAGGCGCGACCGCGGAGTTCGGGGCGGGGCCCGAGCCGCTCCCCCTCGGGGTCGCCGGCTCGGCGCGCATCCGCGTCCACCGCGACGCGTTCTTCAGGAAATGCGTCCTCTCGGGCGACATCGGGTTCGCCGAGTCGTACATCGACGGCGACTGGACCTCGCCCGACCTTGTCGCCGTGGTCGCCTGGTTCCTGCTCAACGTCGAGAATGCGCCCACCGTGTCGGGCTCCGGTCGCGCCCGCTCGGCCGCCCTCAACCTGCTCCGGGTCGCCAACCGGCTCGGGCACGCGATGAGGCCCAACTCGCGGGCCATGGCCCGCCGGAACATCGGCGACCACTACGACCTCTCGAACGACTTTTTCGCGCTCTTCCTCGACCCGTCGATGATGTACTCGTCGGCAAGGTGGGCCAGGCCCGGGATCACGCTCGAGGAGGCGCAGGTGGAGAAGAACGAGAGCCTGTGCCGGAGCCTGCGCCTGTCTCCCGACGACCACGTGCTCGAGATCGGCACCGGCTGGGGCGGCTGGGCGATCCACGCCGCGCGGGTGCACGGGAGCCGCGTGACCACGGTCACCCTTTCCCGGCGCCAGTTTGAGCAAGCGTCGCTGCGGGTGGCGCAGGCCGGGCTCGCCGACCGGGTGACCGTGAGGCTCCAGGACTTCCGCGGGATCACGGGCGTGTACGACAAGGTCGCCTCGATCGAGATGGTCGAGGCCCTCGGGCACAGGTACCTGCCCGAGTTCTGCAGGGTCGTGAACCGCTCCCTCAAGCGGGACGGCCTTCTCGGGATGCAGTTCATCACGTGCCCCGACCCGCGCTACGGGGATTTCCGGCGGGGCGTCGACTTCATACAGAAGCACATCTTCCCGGGCTCGCTCCTGCTGTCCCTCAACCGGTTCAGCGACCTGCTCTCCCGCGAGGCGGGCATGATCCTCCACGGTGCCGAGGACATGGGCCGGGACTACGCGCTCACGCTCCGGCGGTGGGCCGAGTCGTTCGCCTCGAGGACCGAGGAGGTCCGCGCGCTGGGGTTTGACGACCGGTTTGTCCGGAAGTGGGC
Organism: Opitutaceae bacterium; assembly: GCA_035602635.1. Lineage (GTDB taxonomy): Bacteria > Verrucomicrobiota > Verrucomicrobiia > Opitutales > Opitutaceae > Palsa-1447. The sequence continues at coordinate 1,700 of DATNLY010000164.1, forward strand.
GTACTACCTCGCCTACTGCGAGGCCGCGTTCGCGATGCGCAACATCTCCGTGGTCCAGACCGTCCACACCCGCCCGAACAACCTTTCGCTCTGATCGGAGCAAACCGGTGATCATCGCCCTGCGAGTCCTCTTCACGGTCGTGCTCCTGTCGATGGTCTGGGTGACCACGTGGGCAGGGCTCCAGTGCCCGCTCTTCGCCGTGCCGAGGGCCGTGGCCGCGCATCCCTGGTTCATAGCGACGATGTTCGACGCCTACTGGGGCTTCACGACGTTCTTTGTCTGGGTCTGCTTCAAGCAGGTCTCCTGGACCGCGAGGGTCGCCTGGTTCGTCGCGATCATGGCCCTGGGCAACATCGCGATGTCCTCCTACTGCCTTTCGGAGCTCTACCTGGTGAGGACCGACGGCAAGGTCTCGGATGTCCTGACCGCGAAGCGGGGCGGACCGGGCCTGCTCGGGATCGCGCTGGCGCTCGCCGGCATCGCCGTCACGGTCGCGGCGGCCCTGGTGCCGGGCCGGGCAAGATGAGCCCGGCGCTTCTCGCCGCCGTGTCGCTTGCCGGCCTTTGCGCGGCCTTCGCGGCCGTATACGCGCTCGCCCGCGCGATCGACAACTACGGCATCGTCGACATCGCGTGGTCCTACGCGTTCGCGGCGCTCGCGGCGGCCTACGCGCTGTTCGGGGCGGGCTGGCCGGTGCGCCGGGCGCTGGTCGCGGCGCTCGTCACCGCATGGAGCCTGCGCCTGGGCACCCACCTGCTCGTCAGGATAGCGAAGAAGCACCCCCAGGAGGACGGCCGCTATGTCCAGCTGCGCAAGGACTGGGGGCCGGGCTTCAGGGCGAGGATGGCGGGCTTCTTCGAGATGCAGGCCGTGTCGGTCGTGCTCCTCGGGTTTCCCTTCCTCGCCGCATGCTCCAACCCGCGGCCGGCAATCGGGGCCCTGGAATGGGCCGGGGCCGGACTCTGGCTTGTCGCCATCAGCGGCGAGGCGCTCGCCGACGCCCAGCTGGCGTCCTTCAAGCGGAACCCCCTGGGCGCCGGAAAGGTCTGCGATGCGGGGCTCTGGAGGTACAGCAGGCATCCCAACTACTTCTTCGAGTGGCTGATCTGGGTGTCCTACTTTGTCATCGCCTGCGCCTCCCCCTGGGGCTGGGTGGGGATCATCAGCCCGGCGTGCATCCTCTACCTGCTCCTGCGCGTCACCGGAATACCCATGACGGAGGAGCAGTCAGTCCGTTCCAAGGGCGACGCCTACCGCCGCTACCAGGAGCGCACGAGCGCCTTCGTCCCCCTGCCCACGCGGGCGCCCTCCCGATGATCGACGCCCTCCTTGAAAGGAACCTCCTCCCCGACTGGCTGGTCAGGATCGGGATCCGCCGGCTCCTGGCGCAGAGGATCCGCGACGAGTCCGCAGGGGATCCGGAGACGCGCCTCGGCGACTACGTCGACGACCTGAAGCGGCGGCCGATCGCCGAGGACACACGGGCCGCGAACGAGGAGCACTACGAGGTCCCGACCCCGTTCTTCCAGCGCTGCCTGGGGCGGCGCCTCAAGTACTCGGGATGCTACTACCGGACGGGCGATGAGAGCCTCGACGAGGCCGAGGAGGCCATGCTGGCCCTCTACGTCGAGAGGGGAAGGATCCAGGACGGCCAGGAAATCCTGGAGCTCGGATGCGGCTGGGGGTCGCTCTCGCTCTACCTGGCGGAGCGCTTCCCCAAATCCCGGATCACCGGCGTCTCCAACTCGGGGACGCAGAAGGAGTTCATCGACTCGGAGGCGGCGAGGCGCGGGCTGACCAACCTGGCGATCGTGACGTGCGACATGAACACCTTCGACATCGACGCAGGCAGGTTCGACCGCGTCGTGTCCATCGAGATGTTCGAGCACATGAAGAACTACCAGGCGCTCATGGCGCGGATCGCGCGCTGGCTCAAGCCCGGCGGCCTTCTCTTCGTCCACATCTTCACCCACAGGCGCCTCGCGTATCATTTCGTGGCGAGGGACCGGACCGACTGGATGGCGCGCTACTTCTTCACGGGCGGGCAGATGCCGTCGCACGGGCTCCTCATGAGGTTCCAGGAGCGCCTGTCCCTCGTCTCGGACTGGACGGTGAGCGGCACCCACTACCAGCGGACGGCGGAGGCGTGGCTCAGGAACATGGATTCCCACCGGGGCGAGATCATCCCCCTTTTCCGCAAGACCTACGGGCCTGGGAACGCCGAGCGGTGGTGGTCCTACTGGCGGGTGTTCTACATGAGCTGCGCCGAGCTCTGGGGCTACCGGGGCGGCGAGGAGTGGATCGTGAGCCACTATCTCTTCGGTAAGGATTAGGAGGCCGGGTTCACTCCTCGGAGTCGAACACCCTTACCCGCGCCCAGGAGGCCTTGGTCGCCTTCACGAACGCCTCGTGGATCGGGTCGGCCTGGTAGGCGTCGTGGGCCGCCGCGTCCCTGAAGATGATCGTGAGGGCGAAGTCGAAGCCCCTTTCGGTGACCGCCCGCTCCGCCAGCGCCGCGGGCGCCCCGATGTGGATCCTGCCGATGGTCCGGATCGCGGCGAGCCTGCCGAGCTCGGCGCGGAAGCGCCTGCGTGCGGCCGGTTTCAGCCCGGGCTTGAGCCAGAAGTAGACGGAGTGGACGAGCATGGGCGGAAGGCCACTAGGTCAAATTCATCGGATCGACGTCAAGCATCTGCGTGATGCCGTGGGGCCACTCGAACTCGTCCCTGAGCCGCGACAGGTCCCCGATCACCCTGGTCACGCTGTCCACGAAGTACCAGAGCTGCCAGCGGTACTCGTCGCGGATCTTCTCGATCGGAGCCGGGGCCGGGCCCTTCATCTCCACGCGCCTGCCCAGGGCCTCGCGGACCCGCTTTGCCCATTGCTCAGCGAAGAACTTCAGCTTGTCCGGGTTGGGACCCCGGAAGAGGTGCCCTATCAGGTGGCGCTGCGGCGGGTATCCGAACTCGCGGCGGATCTCGAGCTCGGCGGCGGCGAACCCCTCGTAGTCGGCATGGCGGGCGTACTGGATGGCCTCGGCCCCGGGCGTGAAGCTCTGGACGACCACCTCGCCCGCCCTGTCCCCCCTCCCCGACCGGCCCGCGACCTGGACAAGGAGCTGGAACGTCCGCTCGTTCGCGCGGAAGTCCGGGATGTGCATCGAGAGGTCCGCGTCGACGAGGCCGACGAGGGTCACGTTGGGGAAATCCAGGCCCTTGCCGATCATCTGCGTCCCAACGAGGACATCGATCTTCCCCCTCCGGAAGTCCCCCAGTATCTCCCGGAAGCGGTTCTTGCGGGTCATCGTGTCGGAGTCCATCCGCTCGATCCGCGCCCGGGGAAGCGCCCTCCTGACGGCCTCCTCTACGCGCTGCGTGCCGAGCCCCCTCCAGCGGATGTCCGGCGCCCCGCACTTGGGGCAGCGGGCGGGCGCCGGCCGCTGCTCGCCGCAGAGGTGGCAGCGCAGCGTCTCGTCCGTGCGGTGGTAGACCATCGACACGCTGCAGTGGGGGCACTCCTCGACGGCGCCGCACTTGCGGCACTGCATGGCCGGCGAGTACCCGCGCCGGTTGATGAACAGGATGGTCTGCTCGCCCCGCTCGTGCCTCGCCTGCATGGCGTC
>DATNLY010000228.1:0-8348 GCA_035602635.1 Opitutaceae bacterium
GTGAGGGACCCGTCGGTGAGGGCGATGTGGTGGGGCGTCGCCTCGGCGGTGACCCTGACCCCGCTGGCCTTCGCCTGGCGCAGGATCTCGACGGACAGGGCCGACGAGATGTGCTGCATGTGGATGTGCGCCCCCGTGTAGGAGGAAAGGATGACATTGCGCGAGACGATCAGGTCCTCGGCGGCGTTCGGCCACCCTCGCAGCCCGAGGCGGATCGACATGTCGCCCTCGTTCATGACGGCGCCGTCGGTCATCGACTGGTCCTGGCAGTGGTCCATGACGGGCAGGTCGAACATCCTGGCGTACTCGGCCGCGCGGCGCATGAGCTCATTCGACTGGATGCAGTCGCCGTCGTCGGTGATCGCGACGACGCCCGCCCGCTTGAGCGAGCCTATCGGGGACAGGGCCTCGCCCCTCATCCCGATCGTGATGCACCCGGTCGGCAGCACCTTGACGACCGCGCCCCGCCGCGCGGCGTCCAGGATGTACTGGATCGTCCCCGCGTTGTCCGCGGGCGGAATCGTGTTCGGCATGCACACGATCGTCGTGAAGCCCCCGGCCGCGGCGGCCCTGGATCCCGTCTCGATCGTCTCCTTGTGGGTCTGGCCGGGCTCCCGGAGGTGAACGTGGATGTCGACGAGCCCCGGGGACGCGACGAGCCCGCGGCCGTCGATCGTCCTCGCGCGCTTCCTCTCGGCCGCGGTCAGCGAGGCGGATATCCGGCCGTCGCGGGCGAAGACGTCCCCGACGGAGTCGCGCCTCGAGGCGGGGTCGATGACGCGGGTGTTCCTTATCCAGAGCGGGGTCATGGGAGGGGGCTATTCCGTGGACGAGATCACGTGCTCGGGCTGGTTGCCCGCGCAGAGATAGAGGACCGCCATCCTGATCGCGATCCCGTTGGAGACCTGCTCGAGGATCACGCTGCGCTCTCCGTCCGCCAGCTCGCTGTCGATCTCGACGCCGCGGTTGATGGGGCCGGGGTGCATGATGATGGCCCTCGGGTTGAGCCAGGAGGCGCGGGTCTTGTTGAGCCCGAACATGCTGGTGTACTCTCCGATGGAGGGGAAATGCCGGTGCCCCTGGCGCTCGTGCTGGATGCGCAGGAGCATGACGACCTCGGCGTCGGCGAGCGCCGACTTCAGGTCGTGCGAGACCCGGGCGCCGAGCGCCGTGAAGCCCTGCGGCACGAGGGTGGAGGGGCCCACCAGGGTCACGGCCGCGCCCATCTTCGTCAGCGCGTGGATGTTCGAGCGGGCGACGCGGCTGAACAGGATGTCGCCGAGGATCGCGACCTTGCGGCCCTTGAGCGAGCCGAGGTGCTCCTTCATCGTGAACGTGTCGAGGAGGCCCTGGGTCGGGTGCTCGTGGGCGCCGTCGCCCGCGTTGATCACGGGAATGTCCAGGATCTTGCTCAGGTAGTACGGGGAGCCCGCCGCCGCGTGCCTGATAACGATCATGTCGGCGTTGAGCGCCTGGATGTTCTCCGCGGTGTCGCGGAGGGTCTCGCCCTTCGCCGTCGACGAGCTTGCCGCGTCAAACGCGATGACGTCGGCGCTCAGCCGCTTTGCGGCCATGTCGAACGCCATCCGGGTGCGCGTGCTCGGCTCCAGGAACAGGTTGACGATCGTCTTGCCGCGCAGAACGGGGACCTTCTTGACGTTTCTGCCGAGGATCTTCTTGAACGCCGCCGCCGTCCCGTGGATCTGCTCGATCTCGGCGAGGCTCAGTTCCTCGATCGTCAGGAGGTGCCGGCGGGTCCAGGTCATCGGGAAATTGCCGCCCTCTGCGCCCTGGGGCGCGCCTTGATCTCGATCCTGTCGTGCGCGGGATTGTCGCCGAGCGTGACCAGGACGTCCTCGTCCGCCCCCGCCGCGAGGGTTGTGCCCGAGAAATCGGCCGCGACGGGCAGGCGGCGGCAGCCCCGGTCGACGAGGACCGCGAGCTCGACCGTTGCCGGGCGCCCGTGGTCGAAGAGCTCGTCGAGGGCGGCCTTGACCGTGCGGCCGGTGAAGAGCACGTCGTCGACAAGGAGGACGACGGCCCCGTCCACGTCGCCGGGAAGGAGCGTCGTCGCGAACTCCTTGGGGATAGGGTGCTTGCCCAAGTCATCCCTGTGGAAGGAGATGTCGAGCTCGCCGACCCGCTTTATCCCGAGGATGGAGCACAGGCGGCGCGCGAGGGGGATTCCCCCGTTGGCGATCCCCAGAACGAGGAGCCCCTTGGTATCCGGGTGGCGGGCCCCAATGGCCGCGGCAAGCCGCCCTATTGCGGCGTGAACCTCCCGGGATCCGATGGTCTTGGGCGGGGCCATTGCCCCAAGTACTGCATGCCAGTCGAGCCCCGGTAAAGCGAAATAGGGGCTACGGCGGTGCGCCCAGCCAATCGAGCAGGTCCCCGTCGTCGGCGATCCGCCTGCCCGAGCGGTATTCCGCCCCCAGGAGCCGCTCGTAGCCCGGCTCGGCGAACCTTCTGCAATGCAGGAGGACGCGGGCGGTCTGGCCCGGCGCGCGCACGAGCCGGCCTAGGGCCTGGTTCACCTTCTGCATCCCCGGGATGCGGTACACGCGCTCAAAGGCCGCCTCCCGGCCCAGCTGGTCGAACGCGGCGATCCTCGCGCGCTGGACGGGATTCACCTCGGGAAGCGCCGGTCCCACGACCATGGCGTGGGACACGCGTCCGCCGAGCAGGTCGATTCCCTCGGCGAAGCTTGAGCCGAGCACCAGGAAGAGCGCGAGGCCCTGGTCGAGGGCCTCGCCGATCCAGGCCTTTTGAGCCGAGAGCTCGCCGCGCCTCGGCTGGAGCGCCGCGGGCCCGAAGGCCCCCGCAACCGACTCCGCGTAGGCGAAGCTCGGGAAGAAGACGGCGATCGGGGCGTGAGGTCCCGCGCAGCGGTGGAGCGCCGCGACGGTCGCGGCCGTGGTCTCGATGTGCCTCTGCCTGTGCTGGAACGTCGTGTCGACACGCAGGTCGACCGCGACATCGTAGGCGCCTTCCCTCCAGGGCGCCGGCGCCCGGACCCAAGCCAGGGGCGCCAGTCCGCAGGATTCGGCGAACCGCTCGGGGGGCCCGGGCGTCGCTGTCGCGAGGATGACGCCGCCAAAATCAGAGAGGGCTGCCCCGATCGCGGGCCCCGCGTCGAGGCAGGTGACGGAGAGGGCGCCGGCCTGCGGGCACCACCACAGGCGCGCAAGGTCGGCGGACTCGAGCTGCTGGACGACCGAGGGGATCCTCCAGATGAGCCCGCATACGTGGGGCCCGAGTGCAACCGCGTCCATGGGATGCGCCGCCGCCCCCTCCGCGAGCCCCGAGAGGAGCTCGAGCGCGTCCTGCCGGTCGGAGTCGGGCAGGGCGCCCGTGGCGCCGAGGGACTCAAGGAAGCGCGCCCAGGCCTCCCACTTCGCGATCCATTCGCCCGCCGCCCCGTTCGCCCGGAGCGCCTCGCTCACGCCGAAGGCGTCGCCGGCCCCGAATGCGTGAGAGTGGGCGTCGGCCGCCCTTGACGGCAGGTTGTGCGCCTCGTCGACGAGGAGCAGCGTCCGCGCGGGGTCGAAACCCGGGCGCTCGTAGAAGAGCCCGCGGGTGTCGGGCGAGAACACGTAGTTGTAGTCGCCTATCCAGACATCGTTGAAGGCGAGGGCGGCGCGGGTGATCTCATAGGGGCATATCCTCGCGCGCGTGCCCGCGTGCCTGAGCGAGGCCAGGTCCCTTGGCTGGTCCTCGATGAGGTAGTACCGGGAAAGCCCGCTCTCGGGCCAACGCCTGTCGGCGCCGTCCAGGAAGGCGCAGGCCTCGCGCACGCACTGGAAGACCGAGTTGACGCAGTGCTCGGACTTGTTGCGGACGTGCCAGGCGGCGACCGGCGCCCCCTGGCCGATGTCCGGGCCGGGCGCGGTCATCGCCCTCAGCGTCTCGGCGACGTGGAGCTGGCCTGTCGACTTGCCCGTGAGGTAGAGGACCCTGTCGAAGTTGCCCTCCCTGAGCTCGCCGAGCGCGCACTCCAGGAGGACGCCCGTCTTCCCGAAACCCGTGGGCGCCTCGAGGAGGACCGCGGCCTGGCCGCCCCTGACGGCCCGGGTCAGCCCCGCGGCCGCCTCCTCCTGGCCCGCGCGCAGGCTTGCGAACGCCGGGCGGAACCGGAGCGCGCGCAGGCGCTGGCGCCCCCGCAGGCGCAGCTCGAGGAACTCGGCGACGCGGTCCAGCTGGAGCCCGAGGGCGCGCTCGTCGGCGGGGGAGAGGAGGACGGCCTGGGCGAGCCCGGTGTCGGACTCGACGAACACCAGCTCGCCCTTTTCGCGCGAGCCCCTCAGCGCGGCGTAGGCCGCGAGCTGCACGAAGTACCCGGGATAGTCCGAGCGCAGACGAGCCTCGTCCGAGGGGAGCGCGCAGGTCACGGTCTTGATCTCGCGCAGGACCGTCTCGGCGCCGGACCGCACGACCTGGTCGATCCTGCCCGCGAGCGCGACCGTCCAGCCCCGGCGCACGACCTCGCCGCTGACCGGAACCTCGAACTCGGCGTCGGACCCCTCCGACAGCGCCTGCTCGCGCAGCTCCCGGTGCCAGCGCGTGCCAAGCTGGGCGCGCCACAGCCCGCCCGCACCCGATGAGGCGGCCTGCGGGCCGATGGAGAAATCCGACAGGTCGCCGACGCTCAGCTGCGCGCGCCGGCGGTCCAGGTCGACGTTCATCGCACGATGATCTCGGTGCGCTCCCCCAGGTAGTCCTCGAGGCTCTGGCGGATCCTGGCGACGTCGGCCAGCGCGACCTCCTGGTCGTCGAGCCTGCGGCCCAGGGCGGCGGCGGCGGCCGCGCGGTCCGCCGCGGAAAGCGACGGGAGCCACTCCTGCTTCACGGGATAGCCCTCGTCGCGCGCGAAGAGGAAGAGGCTCTTCAGGTAGACCACGTCCGGCCTGCCCGCCGCGCCGAACGCGTCGAACGCGGTCCGCAGCAGCCTGCCCACGTTCGCCCTGCTCTCCTCGTGGACGGGGTTGCGCCTTATGACGTCGGCCAGCGCGGAGGCGAAGCGCAGGGCGTCGTAGCTCCTCCCGATGGAGGCGCGCCGTGTGACGATCCTTGCCTCGCGGAAGAACCATGTGCGCCCCTGGTTCGAGCTCTCGAGCATCACCGAGATCTCGTCAAAGAGGTCCGGGGTCACGTGGGCCGGGGACGGCTTGCGCGGGATCCGCTGAAGCGCCATCAGGTTGCCGTGCGCCGCGGAAAATAGCCCGAACGTCTGGAAGGCGTCCGCGGGTGGGCGCCTCTCGATGACGAACGCCTCTGTCGTGAGCGTCTGGCCGGGCACCTGCGTGGCTCCGATTACCGTTCCCCGCCCTGCGCCGCTTCCACGGTCGGCCACGGCGGCACGACCGCCCCGCCGGAAATGATCATCTTCATCCCGTCGCCGACCGTCATGTCGAGCTCGACCGTGTCCCGCCTGGGGATCATGAGCAGGAAGCCGCTCGTCGGGTTGGGTGTCGTCGGGACGAACACCGTCAGGACCTCCTCCTGCGTCTTCGTCTGGGCCTCGCCCTGGACCGTGTTGGTCAGAAAGCCGATCGTCCAGCAGCCCTTTCTCGGGAACTCGACGAGGACCACCTTGTTGAAGAGGTGGCGGCTCTGCGGGCTGAAGGTGTTCACGATCTGGCGCACGGAATTGTAGACCGCGCTGACGCCCGGGATGCTCTGCATGAAGCGGTGCCCGATGCTGAAGAAGAACTTCCCGAAAACGTAGCGCGACACGTAGCCGAGCACCGTGACCAGCACCATGACGATCAGGGTGGCCATGATGTCCCAGCCCGCCTCGAGGGTCGGCGTGTTTCTCAGGCGGTCCGGGATGAAGAAGGCGATGAAGGTCCCGCCCACGAAGTCTATGATCTTGCTGAAGACCCAGATCGTGAGCGCGAGGGGCGCCACCAGGATGACGCCAGAGAAGAACGCGTTCCGGAGGGTCTCGTAGCGCGAAGGCTGGGGCGTAATGTCGGGCATGTCCGTCGGAGAGAGGCGGCGATTCGAACGGCTGGGCCCCGATTAGGCCAGCTTGAACCGGGGCACGGCGCCGGCCCGCGCCAGGAGGCGCATGGCGCGCGCCTCCGCCCGGCGCATCCGCCGCCGGGAGGCGGGGCCTCGGTCGTCGTATCCCGCAAGGTGGAGCCAGCCGTGGACCATGTAGAGCGTGATCTCCCTGGAAAGGTCCGCCCCGACCCTGGCGGCGTGCCGCGCGGCCGCGTCCACCGAGATGCAGATCTCGCCCGCCGTCCCGTGCGCCGGGTCCCCCGCGAAGGTGATCACGTCGGTCCTCGAGAAATCCGCCAGGTACCGGCCGTGGAGGGCCGCAAGCGCCCCGTCGGTGAGGAACGCGAGCGACAGCTCCCCCGGCGGGCATCCGCCCAGGAACGAGCGCGCGCCGGAGTCGAGCAGCCTGACCGCCGCCCCGACCGACCTCCCGCTGACCCGCAGCCGGCGGTGGCGGACCGCGACGTGGAGCGGCCGCCCCGCGGCGCTCACGCCTTCGCCTCGTTCGGCGGCTCCCCTGCAGACCCGTAGGCCACCCTCGAGTGGAGCATGTTGAGCAGCGTGAACGTGAAGCTGTTCTTTATCTTCGCCAGGTCCTCGAACGTTATGGGGGCCTCGTCCAGCTGCCCGTCCGCGACGCGGTCGGAGATCAGCCGGTCTATGCGCGAGGCCAGCTTCTCCGCCGTTATCGTGCGCACCGAGCGCGTGACGGCCTCGACGCCGTCGGCGAGGGAGACGACCGCGCTCTCCTTGAACTGGGGCTTGGGCCCGTCGTAGCGGAACGGGGCGACGGGCACGGTGGGGGGCTCGACGCCCGGGAAGGGCGACTGCGAGAGCGCGAGCGCGCGCTCGTAGAAGAACCGCACGAGTGTCGTCCCGTGGTGCTGGCGGATCACGTCGTTCACCGCGCGCGGCAGGTTGTGCCGCGTCGCAAGCTCCACGCCGTCCGTCACGTGCCTCTTTATGATCTCCGCCGAGAGGGTCGGGTCCTTCTCGCCGTGGGGGTCGGTCGCGTCGCGCAGGTTCTCCATGAAGTACGCCGGGTTGGTGGTCTTTCCGATGTCGTGGAAAAGCGAGCAGGCCCGCGCCAGGAGCGGGTTGGCGCCGATCGCGTTGCACGCGTTCTCCGCCAGCTGGGCGACGACGAGCGAGTGGTGGTAGGTGCCCGGGGCCTCCAGCTGCATCCGGCGCAGCAGCGGGTGGTTGAAGTCCGTGAGCTCGAGGAGCGTGATGTCCGTCGTCCGCTTGAAGAGCGCCTCGAGGACGGGCAGGAGGCCGACGACCGCGACGCCGGTCAGGACGCCGGTCAGGAGCCCCGCCGCCATCTGCCAGACGATGGTCTCGTACGGGGTCTGCTGGGCGACCCCGATCAGCGCGGCGAACGCGGCCACGGTCAGCCCCCCCATGGCGGCCGCCGCGACAACCCTCCCGCGCCTGCGTGCCTCGCGGCAGCCGAAGATCGCCACCATCGACGCAAGGAACGTGAGGACCAGCAGGTCGAGCCTGTTGCCATAGATGACGCCGGAGAAGATCGATATGAGCAGCGCCATGAATATCGCCGACCCTGCGTCGATCAGGATGGCGACAATGAGGGGCGCCAGCGCGGTCGGGGCGAGGTAGGGCAGGGCGGAGGCCCACGTCGAGTCGCGCACGAAGAGCTCGGCGCCCCCGACCGAGTAGACGAGCCTGACAAGCCCCAGGTTGAAGATAACCACCAGCGCGAGGAGCCCGAGCCTGACGTTGCTTGCGAGCGTCTCCGGGTCCTCGAGCCGCACGTAGATGATCGAGGCGAGCACCATCGCGAGCACGAGCAGCACCCTGCCGAAGAGTTCCAGGCCGTTGTTGATGCCCGCGGCGCCTCCCTCGGCGGCCGCCTTCCGGTAGGCGGTGGCCATCTCGTACTGCTCCGGGGTCACGCGGTCGCCGGCCTCGACGATCGTCTGCCCGGGGGCCACGCCGACGATCACCGGCCTCAGGTTGCCTATGACCTCGGCCTCGCGGGCGGCCGCGGCGTCGCGGTCGAAGACGAGGTTAGGCTGGACGCCGCCGCTGAACAGGCGGAAGAGCGGGCTCACCGCCGGACGCGGCACCCCTTCCGCGGCCAGGCTCACCCTGAGGAAGGTGAGGGCGTCCTCCATCGACTGCAGGGGGCGCGACGCCACGCCGCCGGCCGGCCGCTTTATCTCGTACATCACGATCGCGTCCGGGGCGGCCCCCGCCGTGGCGGCGTCATGGACGCCCTGGCCGTAGATCTGGCGGAGCGCGCCGAACCCGTTCTCGAACATCGCGGCCCGCGCCGCGCCGTCGCCCGAGGAGAGCAGCGCGTCCAGGTCGTCCGC
>DATNLY010000236.1:0-3058 GCA_035602635.1 Opitutaceae bacterium
GGTCGTTGGCGATCCAGTTGCCGGCCGCCTGCGGCTTCCCGCAGAGGCGCGAGGCCTCCTCGAAGAAGTCGCACAGCCCGCGGTCGGGAACGAGGACAGAGGTGATCGTGTAGGGGACTCCCGACTCCTTCTGGAGCCTGCGCTGCCTGTCGAAGGGGAGCTCCGGGCACTCGGCGAGGATCCGCTGCTTCCACGCCTCGTCAACCTGGACGGGCATGAGGTCGGGATCAGGGAAGTAGCGGTAGTCGTGCGCCATCTCCTTGGACCTGAGCGACTGCGAGGCGCCCGTCTGGCCGTCATAGTCGCGGGTCTCCTGCACCACCCTGCCGCCCGCCTGCACCACGGCGACCTGGCGCTTGATCTCGTGGGCGATCCCGTCCCGGACGAAGGCGAACGAGTTCAGGTTCTTCAGCTCGACCTTGGTGCCGAGCGCGGTGTCCCCGGCGGGGCGGATGGAGATGTTCGCGTCGCAGCGCAGCTGGCCCTTCTCCATGTCGCAGTCGGAGATGTCCCCGTAGATCATGACGGTCTTGAGGGCGGTCAGGTACGCGAACGCCTCGTCCGCGCTCCGGATCACGGGCTCCGTCACGATCTCCATGAGCGGGGTGCCCGCCCGGTTGAAGTCGACGAGCGACACGCCCTCGCCGTGGTTCAGCTTGCCCACGTCCTCCTCCAGGTGGATGCGCGTGAGGGCGACATGCCTGTGCTCTCCCATCACGTTGCGCGCGGGCCCGGGCAGCTCGATCTCGACGGAGCCGCCCCTGCAGATCGGCTGGTCGTACTGGGAAATCTGGTAGTTCTTTGGGGAGTCCGGGTAGAAGTAGTTCTTGCGGTCCCACTTGCACAGGGGCGCGATCTCGCACCCGAGGAGGAGCCCCGCCCGGATGGCCTTGTCCAGGGCCTCCTTGTTCATGACAGGCAGCGTCCCGGGCAGCGCAAGGACGACCGGGTCGGTGAGCGTGTTCTCGGGCTCCCCGTAGCCCGCGGCCACCCGCGTGAACATCTTCGAGCGGGTCTTCACCTGGACATGCACCTCCAGGCCTATGACGGCTTCGTAGGTCATAGCTGCGGATGGCGCGAGCGCCAGTCGTTCCTCTCCTCGTAGGCCCCGGCGACAGCGAGGAGCTCGGCCTCCTTGAACGGCTGGCCGATCACCTGGAGGCCGATCGGAAGGCCGGCGCGCGTGAACCCGCACGGCACGCTTATCCCCGGCAGGCCCGCCAGGTTGACACCGATCGTGTAGATGTCGTTCAGGTACATGGCGAGCGGGTTGGCGGCCTTCTCCCCCTTCCTGAACGCCGGCGTCGGGGCGGTGGGCGTGACGATCGCATCCACCTGCCTGTAGGCGTCGAGGAAGTCGCGCCGGATCAGCGTCCGCACCTTCTGCGCGCGCAGGTAGTAGGCGTCGTAGTAGCCGCTCGAGAGGACATAGGTTCCCAGGATGATGCGCCTCTTCACCTCCGCGCCAAACCCCTCCGCGCGCGACCTGAAGTAGATGTCGAGGGCGTCGACCGCGTCCCTCGAGCGGTGCCCGTAGCGGACGCCGTCGTAGCGGGCGAGGTTCGAGGAGCACTCGGCGGTCGCGATGATGTAGTAGGCGCCCACCGCGTACTTGGTGTGGGGAAGCGACACCTCCCGGATCTCGCACCCGAGCCGGCGGTACTCGTCGATCGCGGCCTGGACGGCGGCGCCCACCTCGGGGTCGAGGCCGTCGCTGAAATACTCCTTGGGGATCCCGAGCCTCCACCTGCGGCCGGACTTCCTGAGCTCGGCGATCGCCCGGCCGTAGTCTGGGACCTCCAGGTTGACGGAGGTCGAGTCCCTGCGGTCGTGCCCCGAGATCACCCCGAGGACGGTCGCGGCGTCCTCGACCGACCGGGCGAAGGGGCCTATCTGGTCAAGCGACGAGGCGAACGCGATCAGGCCGTAGCGGGAGACCCGCCCGTAGGTCGGCTTCAGGCCGACCACGCTGCAGAGGGCCGCCGGCTGGCGGATGGAGCCCCCGGTGTCGGAGCCCAGCGTGGCGATCGCCTCGCCCGCCGCGACGGCGGCCGCGCTCCCGCCGGAGGAGCCCCCGGGGACCCGCTCCAGGTCCCACGGGTTGGACGTGGTCCCGAACGCGGAGTTCTCGGTGGAGGAGCCCATGGCGAACTCGTCGAGGTTGAGCCGGCCCCAGCAGATAGCCCCCGCGGCCTTCAGCCTCTGGGTCACGGTCGCGTCGTAGGGCGAGACGAAGCCCTCGAGCATGCGGCTCGACGCCGTGAGCGGCTGGCCCGCGACGGAGATGACGTCCTTGAGCCCGATCGGGATCCCCTCGAGAGGTCGGGCCTTCTCGCCCCGGGCACCCGAGCGGAACTGGTCGGAGGCGCGCGCCTGGGCGAGCGCGTCCTCCTCGTCGAACGAGTTGAACGCCCGGACCCTGCCGTCGACCGACTTTGTCCGGGCGATGACCGCCTGCATGAGCTCGACCGCGGACAGCTCGCCCGAGTCCATGAGGCGCGAGAGCCCGGAGATGGTGCCATGGAAGAGCTCGTTCTTCACGGCGCGGCTACTCGACCACCCTCGGCACGGCGAACATGTTGTCCCTCTTCTCCGGGGCGTTCCTGAGCGCGTCCTCGACCGTCAGCCCCGGCTCCGCGACGTCGGCCGCCCAGACGTTGACGACCGGAAACGCGTGCGCCGTTGGCTCGACGCCGGAGACGTCCACCTCGTTGAGCTGGGCAATGTAGGCGAGCACGTCGCCGATCTGCGCCGCGAAGCGCTCCTTCTCCTCGGGCGTCAGGCGGATCCGCGCGAGGTTCGCCACATGGTCGAGATTGAGATCGTCGGGCTTTGGCATCGCTGGGTCCTACGTCCTGAGCTGGTAGGGGGTCGTCCGGGCAACCTCGTCGCGCACCTTCGCGACCACGCCGTTCACCTCGTCGTCGGTCAGGGTGCGCGAGGGCGATCGGAAAACGAGGGCGAGCGCGAGGCTCTTCTTGCCGTCCGCCAGCCCCCTGCCCTCGTACACGTCGAACACCTCGACGCTTTCGACCTCGAACGACGCCCCGGCGGCCGC
>DATNLY010000245.1:0-4195 GCA_035602635.1 Opitutaceae bacterium
CATCTCCCCGACGGGCTCGTTCAGGATGGAGATTCCCGTCCTTCCGGAGCTCGGCGGAGCGGTTCACGACACGAAGAGCGTCGTCACCTTCCGCGACAGCTTCGGCCTCCAGATAAGCATCGGCGCGTTCGTCCACGACGCGACCCTTCGCTGGCAGCTCTCAACACGCGGAACGAAGGACTACCTGATCTATTTCTTCAGCAACTACGTCCTTCCGGATTTCAGGCAGTTCTGCCCGGCCACCCGCATGGAGAGCGCCGGGTATTCCCCCGACCTGATGGACGGGTCGCTCTTCACCTTCATCCTGCTGCCCGGGGGAAGCGTGTTCAGCGACGAGCTCCCCTTCGGCCAGGCCGGGGATGCCCCCGTGGCAAAGCGGGGCAACATGCTATTCGTCAGGAACGGGATCACCTTCGTGATCAGCACGGAGCTCTCCGAGCGCGTGACCGAGGGCACCCGCTACACGAAGACCACGGCGGAGGAGAACGAGACCCTGCGCAAGCGGCTGCAGAACATAGCCGCGAACATGACGTTCACGCCCCCCGCCGCGCCCCCGAAGCAGCCCTGAGGCGGCGTCACATGTGGGCGATGATGGCGTCGCCGAAGGCGGAGCACTTGATCTCGGTCGCGCCCTCCATCTGCCGGGCGAAGTCATAGGTGACCCGCTTGGCCCCGATCGCGCCGTTCAGGCCCTTCAGCACCAGGTCGGCCGCCTCGGGCCAGCCCATGTAGCGCAGCATCATCTCGCCCGAGAGCACGACGGAGCCCGGGTTCACGACGTCCTTGTTGGCGTATTTCGGGGCCGTTCCGTGGGTCGCCTCGAAAATGGCGTGGCCGGAGATGTAGTTGATGTTCCCTCCCGGGGCGATCCCGATGCCCCCGACCTGGGCGGCCAGGGCGTCGGACAGGTAGTCGCCGTTCAGGTTGAGGGTCGCTATCACGTCGAAGTCCGTGGGGCGCGTCAGGACCTGCTGGAGCGTGATGTCGGCGATCGAGTCCTTGATGACGATCCCCGCGCCGGGCTTTCCCTCGGGGATCCTGCACCAGGGGCCGCCGTCGATCTCCACCGCACCGTAGAATTCCTTGGCGACCTTGTAGCCCCAGTCGCGGAAGGCGCCCTCGGTGAACTTCATGATGTTGCCCTTGTGGACGATCGTGACGCTCTTGCGGCCGCTCCTGATGGCGTAGGCGATCGCGCTGTGGATGAGCCGGACGCTGCCGGAGTAGCTCACGGGCTTGATCCCGATCCCCACCTGCACGCCGCACGGGAAGTCCTTCGCGCCGACCTCCTTCCAGAATGCCTCCGCCTTGGCCTCCGTGCCGAAGCGGATCTTCTCAAACGGCTTCGGGAACTCCTTCGCGATGAAGTCCAGGATCCTCTGGGACTCGGGGCTGCCGGCGGCAAACTCTATGCCCGCATAGATGTCCTCCGTGTTCTCGCGGAAGATCACCATGTTGACCCGCTCCGGGTGCTTCACAGGCGAAGGGACGCCGGCAAACCACTGGACCGGCCGCAGGCAGACGTAGAGGTCCAGCATCTGGCGGAGCGCGACGTTGAGCGACCGGATGCCGCCGCCCACGGGGGTGGTCAGCGGCCCCTTGATGCCCACGATGTACTCCCGGAACGCCTCGACCGTATCGTCGGGCAGCCAGTTCTTGAACTTCTTGAAGCTCTCCTCGCCGGCAAAGACCTCGAACCATGAGATCGCGCGCCTTCCCGCGTAGGCCTTCCGGACCGAGGCGTCCAGGACGCGCACGGCCGAAGCCCAGATGTCGGGCCCTGTCCCGTCGCCCCGGATGAAGGGGACGACCGGGTTGTCAGGGACCTTCAGCTTGCCGCCGGAGATTGAGATCTTCCCGCCGTCGGGGGGGGTGACGTCCTTGTAGGCCATGGGGGATCGTTGCGGGTTTCCGGCCCCGCCTCAAGCCTTGAGGCCCCTGCAGAAGCTCGCGAGCCTGGCCACGCCCCTCGTGATCGTCTCGTCGCTCGTCGCGTAGCTCATGCGCAGGTAGCCCTCGGCGCCAAACGCCGACCCGGGCACGGCGGCGACCTTCTCCTCGTCGAGGAGCCGCTCGCAGAACACCTGCGAGCTCAGGCCGAAGCTTGAAACGTTCGGGAAAAGGTAGAAGGCGCCCTGCGCAAGGATGCACGAGACGCCGGGAATCCGTGTCAGCGCCGCGTGGAGCAGGCGGCGGCGCCTGTCGAACGCCGCGAGCATCTTGTCCAGCGAGGCCCGGGTCTTCTCCTTCTCCCTGAGCGCAGCAAGGGCCCCGTACTGGGCGAAGGTGGTCGCGTTCGAGCACATCTGGCTCTGGAGCTCCGACACGGCCTTGGCGATGGGCAGCGGGGCCACGAGAGTCCCGAGCCTCCACCCGGTCATGGAGTAGGTCTTGGAGAACCCGGACACGACGAGGGTCCGCGCCGCCGCGTCCTCGCCCAGGGCCGCGATGCAGGTCGCCTTCAGCCCGTCGTAGACAAGGTTCTCGTAGATCTCGTCGGAGAGGACGTAGAGGTTGTGGCGGGCCGCCACAGCCATGATGGCCTTGAGCTCCGATGCGGAGTAGACGGCCCCCGTCGGGTTGCTGGGGGAGTTGATGATGAGGAGGCGGGTGCGCCCCGTGACGGCGGCCTCGAGCTGGGCGGGCTCGACCTTGAAGCCAGACCTGTCCGTTGCCAGCACCACCTTGGGGACGGCGCCGGCAAGCTTCACCATCTCGGGGTAGCTGACCCAGTAGGGCGCCGGGATGATGACCTCGTCGCCCGGGGAGCACGTGGCGATGATCGAGAGAAAGCATGAAAACTTCCCGCCGGGACTGACGACCACCTGCCCGGGGGACACCTTCAGCCCGTACGCGTCGCCGTAGGACTCGGCGATCGCCTTGCGCAGGTCCTCGATCCCGGGGGTCGCGACATACTTTGTCTTGCCGGCCTGGAGTGCGGCCGCGCACGCGTCCTTTATGTGCTGGGGCGTGTCAAAGTCGGGCTCGCCGGCCGCAAAGCTGCAGACGTCCTGGCCGGCCGCGGCGAGGGCCTTCGCCTTGGAGTCGACGGCAAGGGTCGGCGAGGGCGATATGTTGCGGGCCCAGGTGGAGAGCGGCGGCAGGGTTTGCGTTGGCATCGTGCGAAAAGCGGGTAAAAAAAGTGCGCGGGGGCCGCGAACACGAGACGGTGGCTCCTCAGGCCCTGCCGTCCCGGCATCCGCCGGCCGCCCCTCAGCGGGATTTGGACTTTCTGGCGGGAAGGCCCTCGAGGGCGAACCGCAGAAGCTCGCCAACGCTCGCGTCCTTCTTCTTCGCAAAGCGCTTGAGCATGGACCTCTGGCTCGGGCCGAGGCGGACCGACACCTGGCGGTGCGGATCGCGGGCCGGCCTGCAGCCCTCGAAGTCAAACTTGTCGATCGCGAGCCGCACCACCTCGCTCGCCGTCTTCAGCCCGTACCTGCGCCTGTGGCCCTCGATCCTGGCGATGAGGGAGACCGGCAGGTCGAAGGTGAGCGGAGCCGAGGCTGAACGGTTGGCCATGACAATGTTGAATCCTGGACGGGGCTTTGAGCAGGCACCCGAGACGGCCCCGCCGCAACGAAATTCTTCAAAATGGCGTCACTGCGCGACGCGCCTGATCCGGTCGGGCGGCGGAGGCGCCAGCGGGGCGCCGAGTTGCGGGGGATCGAACGCCGCGGGATCGAAGGCGATCCCGGCGGCAACGGCCGTCATCGAGAGCCGGGTCTTGTCGCGCGTCGCCTCGTTGCGGATGTCGACGTTCTTGGGTATCCACCGGTCGCCTACCTTCTTTAGCTCCAACAGGGAAAGCGTCTTAGAAAGATTTCCACCGGCGGCGGTGACCTCCGACTGAACCAGGGCGCCGTACTGGGTGTCCAAGTACGCCCTGACGGACCTGATGCCCGGGCTCGCCGCCGAGAACTCGGCCGGCGGCGTGAAGACAAAGTCGTACGCGGGGCGGCCCCGGATGCGCTCCACCCCGGCGAGGTCGACATCGAGCCAGTAGAGGTAGGGCATCTGTACGTCGAAGGGCGTCATCTCCATGCCCGGGGCGACAGGCTTCGTGGCGGCGGCGTCGCTCCGGGTGCCCGCGCCCGGGCCGTCCGAGGCCCAGATGGCCGGCTCGGGGCCTGATCGGATCAGGAAGCGGTGGGAAAACTGCCCTCCCCCGAGGTCGACCTCGAACCGGGTGACC
>DATNLY010000252.1:0-2897 GCA_035602635.1 Opitutaceae bacterium
CTGGGACGGCTTGGCGAGGATTGCGTCGAAGCGCTCCCGGAGCGGGGCAATCATCGCCTCGTCGTGGGAGAGGAGGCAGAGCTCGGCGTACGTCTGGCCGATGCAGTAGTCGTCGGCGTCGTAGAACTTCGGGCCAGGCTCCCAATGGGCGGCCTCGCCCATGGCCCGCATCGCGTCCCGGTATTTCGGATTCCTGGAAACCCCGGCGAGAGCCATCATCCCGGTGTCGCCGGCGCCCTGGATCCATCCCGTGGCGGGTTGCTTGCTGGGATTGGCGAGCTGCCAGTCGGCCGCCCGCTCCATCGTTGAAAGAATCGCGGATGGCGCCAGCTCAGAGCCGAGGGTTTCAGCCGCGGAGCACTGTAGAGCGACGCCCAATGACGCCAATCCGTACGCGATCGGCCGCAAAGGGAGGCTGCAGCGGCAGGGGTTTGGAATTTTCAAGACGGGCGCCGTCCCCGAGGGTCCTTGGAGGGCGGAATCCATTCACGCTTGGCACGGCGACCGGGTCAATTCCTGCGTGGCGCGTTTCTCCTTGCCGACCCCGCGCATTGACCGGAAATAGCTCGGCTTATGGACGCCACAAGTTCGCTTTTTGATCTCACCGGCCGCACCGTGCTCGTCACGGGCTCGACCCAGGGGATCGGGTTCGCCCTTGCCCGGGGCCTGGCCCAGGCGGGCGCGGCGGTCGTCCTCAACGGCCGCGACACGGCCAGGCTTGCCCGGGCGGCGGCCGAGCTTTCTGCGGTGGGGGCGAGGGTGGGGAAGGCCGGATTCGATGTCACCGACGGCGCCGCGGCCCTGGCGGAGATCGCGCGGGTGGAGGCGGAATTCGCCCCGATCGACATCCTGGTCAACAACGCTGGGATCCAGAGGCGCGCGCCGCTCCTGGAGATGACGGAGCCGCAGTGGCGCGAGGTGATCGACACGAACCTGACGAGCGCGTTCCTCGTGACGCGGGCCGTCGCGCCGCGCATGATCGCCCGCGGCGCGGGAAAAGTGATCAACATCTGCTCCCTGATGAGCGAGGTCGGGCGCCAGACGACGGGCAACTACGCCGCCGCGAAGGGCGGGCTAAAGATGCTCACCCGCGCAATGACCGCTGAGTGGGCAAGGCACAATATCCAGATCAACGGGATAGGCCCGGGCTACATCATGACTGAGCTCACCAAGCCACTCTCGGAAAACCCCGAGTTCAACCGCTGGCTGCTGGCGCGCACCCCCGCCGGCCGGTGGGGCCTCCCGGAAGAGCTGGTGGGCGCGGCGGTCTTTCTCGCATCGCGGGCCTCGGATTTTGTGAACGGCCAGGTCATTTACGTGGACGGCGGGATGCTCGCGGCGCTATAGTGGCCGTCGGGCCCGCGGGTCCGCCGGCATCGGAATGCGCGGCGGCGCCGTTCACGGGCCACCCCATGAGCAAGAGCCATCCACATTCCCGGGTCCGCTCGATCCAGGTTACTTGGATCGCCGCCCTGTCCCTGGCGCTCTGCTTTTCCAGCGCGGCGCGGTCGGGCACCCAGACTGCCGTTTTCGACAGCCCTGTTTCGGCGCATGAGTGGGCCCTGTCCCAGTTGAATCCGGCCCTCCCGTCGGACTGGGACGCCTACGACTTCCTTGTTCTGGAGTTTCGCGCGTCCTCAAGCCAGCGGTTTGAGCTCGGGTTGAGGACGGCCCAGGGCCTGATCTCAAAGAAGATCCATCCCTTTCCGAATGTCTGGGTGCGGGCCTCGGTCCCCCTGCGCTTCTTTCGCCAGCCGCTCGGCGACGGCGCCGACCTGGCCGCAACCGTGAACCAGCCGCGCAAATCCTATTGGATAAACATCGAGGGCGGCGGAAACGGCCCGACCGGCGACGTGCTGGGGCTGAGCGCCGTGATGCGGTATCCCGTCGGATCCCCCATGCTCGAGATCCGGTCGGTCACCCTGGCCAAGGCCGACCCGGGCGACGCGATCCTTGATGGCAACCCGTTGATCGACGAATTTGGCCAGTACATCCACGCCGACTGGCCGGGAAAGGCCCACTCGGCCGCGCAGCTGCGGGAGGCGTGGGCCGGCGAGGACGCGGCCCTGGTTAACCCGTCGTTTCCCGGACGCTCCGCCTACGGCGGCTTCGACGACACGCGGGCGAGGGCGACGGGCTTCTTCCGGGTCGAGAAGGTCGACGGCCGGTGGTGGCTCATTTCGCCTGACGGGCATCTTTTCTACTCGGCGGGCGTGAACGGGGTTGGTCCGATCTCCAGCACCCGGACGGCGGGGCGGGAAGCCATGTTCTCGGTCATTCCAACCACCATCTATGGGCCTTTTAACCCACTGGGGCCCCTCTTCCTGCAGACCTCGTTCTACAGCGTCAACCTGGGGTTGCGCTACGGCGCCAGCTGGCAGGAAAGGTGGGCGGACACGACCGCCCGCAGGTTCACAGCCTGGGGACTCAACACCGCAAGCGGCACAGGCCTGAGTGAGGGCGGCCAGCACGTGCCGTACGTGCTCACGCTTCGCGACTGGCAGACCGGGCCGGCGATCATGGGGCTGCCCGACGTCTATGCGGGCAATTTTGTAGGGCACGTCCAGGCCGCCGCGGACCGCCAGCTGGCTCGGCGCAGGGATGACCCGTGGATGGTGGGGTACTTCATCGGAAACGAGCCACCGTGGCCGGGCCGGGAGGGCCAGTTTGTCGACCTGCTGCTCTCCGGGCCCCCGTCGGAGGTTCAGAGCCGCCTGAAGGCGTGGCTCGCGGCCGGGGACAGCCCCGAGCGCCGCAAGCAGTTTGTGCTCGAGGCGTTCTCGCACTATCTCGCGGTCGTCAACGCGGCGGTGAAGAGGGCGGATCCCAACCACCTCAACCTGGGAATTAGGTTCGGCGGTTCCCCGCCCGACGACGTGATCCGGCTCGCGCGCGGC
>DATNLY010000279.1:0-6095 GCA_035602635.1 Opitutaceae bacterium
TGTCGTGCGGGTTCATGATGGCTCAGGCGGGCTGCGCATCGCGAGACGCGCCGCCGCGGGAAAGGATCTTTGCAAGGGCGACCCGGGCGCGGAGGATGTCCGTCTTGACCTTGGCCAGCGACACCCGGAGCCGGCGCGCGATCTCGTCATACGGGATGTCCTCGAAGTGGTACAGCACCAGGGGAACCCGCTGGTGGTCGGGCAGCTTTGCGAGCGCCGCCTCGACCCAGGCGCGTCGCTCGTCCGAGTCGATCGCCTCGAAGAAGGTGTCCGGCGCGGCGAAATCCACCGCGGGGGCATCCTCGCCGGACTCGCCGGCGCCCCCCATCTCCGAGAAGAAGCGCCACCGGTTGCGGTAGCGCTGGAGGTGGTTGAGCGAAAGATTGGTCGCAACCGTCTTCAGCCACCCGCCCGCGGACGGGCTGGCCGACAGCATCTCGAAATGCTCGTGGGCCTTGATGAAGACCTCCTGGGCGATGTCCTCCGCCTGCGCGTCGTTTCGCACGAGCCGCGCCGAGGTGGTAAAGACCATGTTCTGATATTTACGCATGAAGGTCGTGAAGTCCGAATCTGGGCCTAACCCGGGGGTTGGGTGTTGCACTGGTGGCACATCGTTCATCTCCAAAACACCCTCGGGGCTCCCAAAGTCGCACAATTCCGGCGGTCAAAGAAGCCCGCTCTTCCCACGGCAGTCATCGGCAATTCATGCGGACGCGCGCCCCAAATTGCAACCCCATGCCTTGCGAATGGTTACATCAGCGGGCCGCCGCCATGGAAATCGCCCGTCCGCCTGTTCCTTGCAAACACCCCATGCCAGGGAAACACTGCTGGCGGGACCCGCAGGGCCCTCGGCGGACCATGATACCCGAATCCTCATTTCTCCAGCCCGACCCCGCGACCGAGGCTGCGGTCCTTGCAATCGGGGAGGCCCTGTTCCGGCTCATGGCCGCCCATCCCACCCCGGGCATCTTCTCCAAGAAGGGCGCCTACGCGCGGATCATGGAGTGGTCGATGAGGGACCCGGCGTTCAAGGCGCAGCTCTTCCGGTTCGTCGACGTCCTGCCGTCCCTTGAGTCCCCGGCCGAGATCGTCCGCCACCTTCGCGAATACCTCGGGGACCGGGCGGTGGAGCTCAACCCGGCCATGAGGACGGGCCTCGCCGCGGCCTCGTTCGCGCCCGCGCTCGTCGCCGGGCCGGTGAAGGCGAACGTGACCTCGATGGCCGGTCAGTTTGTCGCGGGCGCCACCCCGGCCGATCTCGTCAAGAGGCTGCTCAGGAACGCGGCCTCCGGAATTGCCACGACCATCGACCTCCTGGGGGAGACCGTCGTGAGCACATCCGAGGCGGACTTCTTCCTGCAGCGGAACCTCGATGTCCTCGGCACGGTCGCCGGCGCCCTCGCCCCGTCAACCGGGCCATGCTTCAGCGACCTTGGGCCGAACGGCCCCCTTCCCCGGGTCAATCTCTCGGTGAAGGTCTCGGCCCTGACACCGGAGGTCCACCCGGCGGACCACCAGCACTCGATCCGGGCGCTCAAGGAAAGGCTGCGCCCCATCCTCCGCAGGGCCGCGGAGATCGGCGCGTTCATCAACTTCGACATGGAGAGCTACGGCTTCAAGGACCTCACGCTCGAGCTCTTCCGCTCGATCCTCGGCGAGGAGGAGTTCCGGCAGGGGCCCGCCGTCGGGATCGCGGTCCAGGCGTACCTGCGCGACAGCGAGCGCGACCTGCGCGACCTCGTCGCGTGGGCAAGGAAGGCGCGCCGGCCCATCGTGGTGCGCCTCGTCAAGGGCGCGTACTGGGACTACGAGACGATCCTCGCGGGCCAGCGCGGGTGGCCCGTTCCCGTCTGGGCGGTCAAGCCGGAGAGCGACGCGAACTACGAGAAGCTCTCGCTCGTCCTCCTGCAGAACGCGGACATCGCCGCGCCCGCGTTCGCCTCCCACAACGTCCGGTCCTGCGCCCACGCCATCGCCCAGGCGGACCGGCTCGGCGTCGACCCGAGGGCGTACGAGTTCCAGGCGCTCTTCGGGATGGCGGACGAGCTCAAGTCCGCCCTCGTCGCAAGCGGGCGGCGCGTGCGTGAATACTGCCCGGTCGGCGACCTTCTCCCCGGAATGGCGTACCTCGTGCGCAGGCTCCTCGAGAACACCTCGAACGAGGGCTTCCTCCGGGCGAAGGATGCCGGCGGCGCCACCCGGGAGGAGCTGCTGCGCAACCCGGTGGACACCCTGAGGGCGCTGCCGGAAGTCGCGGCCTCCCGGGGGGAACCGGCCTTCCGGAACGCCCCCAACACCGACTTCAACCTCGAGGGGAACCGCGCGCGCATGCGCTCCGCGCTCGAGGGCGCGGCAAGGGGCCTCGGCGGCCGCCACGCAATCGTCATCGGCGGCAGGAGGATCTCCGACCGCGAGATGGTGGCCTCCGTGAACCCCGCCCGTCCCGCGCAGGTCGTCGGCCACTGGGCGCGCGCCACCGAGGCGGACGCGGATGCGGCGGTCGCCGCCGCCCGCGCCGCCTGGCCCGGGTGGGCGGCCAGGCCCGCCGGCGAGCGCGCCGCGGTCCTCGACCGCGCCGCCGATCTCATCGAGGGCCGCCGCTTCGAGCTCGGCGCGCTCGAGGTCCTCGAGGCGGCCAAGCCCTGGATCGAGGCGGACGCGGACATCTCCGAGGCGGTCGACTTTTGCCGGTACTACGCGTCGCAGATGCGCGAGCTCGACCGCCCCCGGGTCACGCAGAGGGTTCCCGGGGAGCGCGACATCCAGCTGTGGACGCCCCGCGGGGTCGGCGTGGCCATCGCGCCGTGGAACTTCCCGCTCGCCATCCTCTGCGGGATGACCGCGGCTCCCCTCGTCGCCGGCAACGCCGTCATCATGAAGCCCGCCGAGCAGACCAGCGTCATCGCCGCGGCCTTCATGGACATCCTGGCGGAGGCGGGCGTCCCGCCCGGCGTGGTCAACTTTGTCCCGGGCCTCGGCGAGGACGTGGGCGCGCGCCTGGTCTCGCACCCGGGGGTCGACTTCATCGCCTTCACGGGCTCGCGCGCGGTCGGCTGCGCGATCTGGGAGGCCGCCGGGCGCACGCGGCCCGGGCAGGCCAACCTGAAGAAGGTGGTCTGCGAGATGGGCGGCAAGAACGCGCTCATCATCGACAACGACGCCGACCTGGACGAGGCGATCCCCGCCGCGCTCTACAGCGCCTTCGGGTACTCCGGCCAGAAATGCTCCGCCCTTTCCCGGCTCATCGTCCTCGACGGGGTCCACGACCGCGTCGTGGAGCGCCTGGTGGCCGCGTGCGCCTCCATCCCCATCGGCGACCCGGCCGAGCCCGGGACGGTCGTCGGCCCGGTGATCGACGCGGAGGCCCAGGGCAAGATCCTCGCCATGATCGAGCGCGGAAGGTCGGAGGCCACGCTCGCGTTCCAGGCGGCGCTGCCGCCGGGCCTGGCGGCGGGCGCCACCTACGTGCCGCCCACGATCTTCACCGACGTGCCGCCGTCGGCCTCGATCGCGCGGGAGGAGATCTTCGGCCCGGTCCTCGCGGTCCTTCGCGCAAGGGACCTGGACGAGGCCCTCCGCATCGCCATGGACGTGGACTATGCGCTCACCGGCGGGCTCTTCTCCCGGAGCCCGAGCGCCCTCGAGCGCGCCGAGCGCGAGTACCGGGTCGGCAACCTCTACCTTAACCGCGGCATCACCGGCGCGGTCGTCGAGCGCCAGCCGTTCGGGGGATTCGGGATGTCGGGCGGCGGCACGAAGGCGGGCGGCAGGGGCTACCTTGAGAACTTCCTCTTCCCGCGATCCGTCGCCGAGAACGTCATGCGCCGCGGCTTCACGCCGCCCGCTCAGAGCGACGTGTAGAGCCTGTAGAGCGCCTGCGTCCCCAGCTCCTCCCACCCGTTCGACGCGACCCGGTCGTAGAGCTTGCCCGCGCAGTCGAGCCCGGGGAGGTCCAGTCCCATCTCCCTGGCCGACGCGATCGCGATCCCGATGTCCTTCCTGATGTGCTTCACGTAGAAGCCCGGCGCGTAATCCCCCGCCAGGGCCCGGGGCGCGAGGTTCGTCATGGACCATCCTCCGGCCGCCCCGCCGCTGATGCTCGCGTGGACCCTCTGCGGGTCGAGCCCCGCGCGGCGCGCGTAGGCGAGCGCCTCGCACCATGCGATCATCCCCACGGACACCGCGATCTGGTTCGCCATCTTGCAGTGCTGCCCCGCCCCCGCGGGCCCCTGGAGCGAGAGGTTCCGGCCGAGCAGCGAGAGCACGGGCCGGGCGCGCTCAAACGCCGCGGCCTCGCCCCCCGCCATGATGACCAGGCGCGCCTCTCGCGCGCCGACGTCGCCTCCCGAGACCGGGGCGTCGAGGGCGTCGAGCCCCCGGGCCGACGCCGCCTCGGTGATCCTGCGCGCCAGGGGCGGGTTCGACGTCGTCATGTCGATCAGGAGCGCCCCAGGGCGGGCCCTCTCGACGATTCCGCCGGGGCCGAGGTACGACTGCTCCACGTCCTGCGGGAACCCGAGCATCGTGATGACAATCCCCGCCTCCGCGGCGGCGGACCCGGCGGAGTCGCTCCACTGCGCCCCTGATTCCAGGAGGGGGAGCGCCTTGGCCCTTGTCCGGTTGAAGACATGGAGGGGGTGCCCCGCGGCAAGGAGGTGGCCCGCCATGCTGCGGCCCATCACGCCCGTGCCTATGAAGGCGATGCCGGGCTTCCCCGGCATTGGCTCGGTCAATGCTCCCATGTGTCCGTCGAGTCCCGGATCAGCTGCTGGAGCATCGGGAAGCGGAGCTCCCCGAAATTCATCGCGTAGCGGAGCTTGCCGGCCCTGAACACCCACGTCGTCGGTATCCACGAGACCGGCATGCCGAGGACCTCGTCCACCATGGTCCCCTTCACCCGGGAACCGTTCGGATGGAGCAGCAGCCGGAAGTTCACCTCGGCGCCCACACCGTTCCTCTCGAGGACCTCCCGCCCGTCGACGGGGCTCCAGATGGTAACGAAGACAAAGTTGACGTTGGGGTTCGCGGCGATGAACCCGCTCCAGCCCCCGTTGGCGAGCTCCGCCCTGCAGTTCGGGCACCACGGTGCCCAGAAGTGCACGACCGTGACCGACGGGGAGCGGGTTGCCGCGGCGATCACCTGCTCGATCGGGGCGGCCGGCTTCTCGTCGGCGAACGACACTGTCGCGGCCGCGAGGCCAAGGAGGAGGATTCTGCGGATCATCACCGCGACAATTGCACATTTCCGCCCGAATGCGAAGCGCATGCTGGGGGCCGGCGGTTTTCGGGTTGATGTGCCCGGGCCGCCACCGGAGGATCCGCGCCCCCTCCCCATGTACTCCTACACTGAATGGATTATCCCGAGCCTCTGGTGGTCGTGGGCGGCCTACTGGTTCGTGTCGAGCTTCGGCAACAGGCCGGCCAAGCGGGTGCTCTCGGGCGCGGGCAGGACGATCCTGGTCGTCGAGGTTGTACTGTCGGTCTGGCTCGTGTCCGCGCACGGATTCCACGGCGGATGGCTCGGCGCGCGGATACTCCCGCTGTCCCTGGCGTGGTTCTGGGCCGGCGCGGCGATCACGGCCGCGGGCCTCGGTTTCTCGGTCTGGGCGCGGGTCCACCTCGGCGAGTACTGGAGCGGAAACGTGACCCTCAAGGAGGGCCACCGCCTGATCCGCAGCGGACCCTACGCCCTCGTGCGCCATCCGATTTACACCGGCATCCTCCTCGGAATGCTGGGAACCGCGGTTGCCGTGGGCGAGGTCCGCGGCGTGCTGGCCGTCGCCATCCTCACCTTTTCGTTCATCCGCAAGCTGCGGAAGGAGGAGGAATGGCTGACCGAGGAGTTCGGCGAGGAGTACCTGCGGTATAAGCGCGAGGTCCGGGCGCTCCTCTGAGGCCGCGAGGGGGCTCCCGCCCGCGGTCCAGGACCACGCGACCGCGCCGGGTCACGCCAGGCCCAGCCATGCGAGCCCGGCCTTCATCCACAGCGGGCAGGTGACCAGTCCGACCGCCGTCGTCGAAAGGGCGACCTGCACGGCCGTGAGCGGATGTCCGCCATAATGGCGCGTGATCAGGATGGGGATCACGCCGGCGGG
>DATNLY010000286.1:0-2542 GCA_035602635.1 Opitutaceae bacterium
CTGAGCGCGGGCGCCCCCTCCCCCCGGGGCTTCCCAACGCCGCCGGCGGCCGCAAGCGCCGGAAGCAGGTGCCCGAGGTCGCTGGAGAATTCGCGGTATCCCGAGAGCAGGCCCTGGCGCTCGCCGCCCGCGGCCAGCCATTCCGCGAGCTCGGCGTGCTCCGAGGCGGTGAGGGACGACCCGTCGAGGCGCGCGGCCCAGAGGGCGGCCTGCTCGTCGACGTCGGGCCTGGGGGAAGGTTGGGACGGGTTCATGAGTCGAGCTTTCCCTCAAGGGCGGTCCGAAGCAGCCGAAGCGCGCGCGCGTGCTGCTTTTCCACGGTGCTGACGGCAATTCCAAGGCGCTCCGCGATCTCCCGGTGCGAGAGGAGCTCGATCTTGCGCAGCAGGAGGACCGCGCGGCAGCCCTCCGGCAGCCGGGATATCGCCTGCTCAAGCAGGGCGAGCTCCTGGCGGGCGATCACCTGCTGCTCGACGCCCGGCGACGGCGAGGCGGCGGACTCGGGGAAAAGCTCCCCGCGGGCGATCGGCGATATGCTGCGGCGCTTCAGCCGGTTGATCGCAAGGCGCCGGGCCGCGGTGTAAAGGAGGCCCTCCGGGTGGATGGGCGGCCGCCCCCGGATCGAGGGGTAGACGCGCATGTACGCGTCATGGGCTATGTCCTGGGCCTCGCTCGCGTTTCCAAGCAGGCGGGTGAGGTACCGCCTCAGCGGGCCCAGCGTCGCGCTGTAAAGGGCAGAGAAGTCCCTGCGGCCCGAGGAGTCGTCAGGCAAGGGGTCCATGATTGCGGAGAGCTGCAGGGTCGGGCTTGGTTTCACGCCTAACGGCAATGACAAGCGTGAGCCGGGAACCCTCCATCCCCTTGAGCGTATTTTGCCTCGCTGGATTCAACGGGATTGGAGGTGCGCGGCGCTCAGGCGGCCCAAGGGCGGCGCAGGCGGACACTACCGCGGGGCGATCCATCCGCGAACACGAAATTGGCCCCAAGGGGGCCCGTCCGGGGGCAATATGACACGGCCCGCGGTCCGGACGAGCGGGTCCGCCGTGCTGCCCTTGACCCGCGCCTGCGTCTGGTTACCTATGTTCCCCCACCATGTCGGCAGACCTTTCCGATCTGTACCAGAACGTCATCCTCGACCACAACCGCAGGCCGAGGAACCGGGGAAAGCTGCCGACCGCCAACCGCTCGGCGCACGGGGACAACCCGTCGTGCGGCGACCAGTGCGACGTGTTCCTGCGCCTCGACGGCGACAGGATAGCCGAGATCTCGTTCGAGGGCTCGGGATGCGCCATTTCCCAGGCAAGCGCGTCGCTCATGACGACCCAGCTCAAGGGAAAGACGGCCGCCGAGGCCGAGAGGCTCTTCGGGGAGTTCCATGAGATCGTGACCACGGGGAAGGAGCCCGAGGAGATCAGCGACCTTGCTGCGTTCGCGGGCGTGCACGCGTTCCCGGCCCGGATCAAGTGCGCCACGCTCTCCTGGCACGCGGCCCTGAACGCCCTTAAGGGCGACTCGGCGCCGGCGACCACGGAGAGCCACACCGACTAGGGCGCGATGACCTCACCCTGGCACCGCATCCGCGACCAGTTCCCCACCCTGCACCAGAAGGTGAACGGGCACCCGCTCGTCTACCTCGACAACGCCGCCACGACCCAGAAGCCCAAGGCGGTCATCGAGGCGCTTGACCGGTTCTACGCGCGGGACAACTCCAACGTCCACAGGGGCCTGCACGCGCTTTCGATGCGCGCCACCGACGCCTACGAGGGAGCCCGCGCGCGGGTCGCCAGGTTCATCAACGCCGGGGACCCCGGCGAGATCATCTTCACGAGGGGCACGACGGAGTCGATAAACCTCGTCGCCGCGAGCTGGGGGGGCGCGAACCTGAAGAAGGGCGACGTCATCCTGCTCACCGAGATGGAGCACCACAGCAACCTCGTTCCCTGGCAGCTCGTCGCGCAGAGGACCGGGGCGACCCTGCGGTACCTGCCCGTCACCGGCGACGAGGGGCTCCTCGACCTCGCGGCCCTCGACCGCGTGCTCACCCCCGAGGTCAGGGTCTTCGCGTTCACCCACGTCTCCAACACGCTCGGCACGATCAACCCGGTCGCCGAGCTCTGCGCACGGGCGCGCAAGGTGGGCGCAGTCTCCGTCGTGGACGCGGCCCAGTCGATAGGGCACATGCCTGTCGACGTGGGGGCGATCGGCTGCGACTTCCTCGCCTTCTCGGGGCACAAGATGGCCGGGGTCACGGGCATCGGGGCCCTCTACGGGAGGCGGGCCCTCCTCGAGGCGATGCCGCCCTGGCAGGGGGGCGGCGGAATGATCTCCAGCGTCGAGCTCTTCGAGAGCCGGTGGAAGCCGCCCCCGGAGCGCTTCGAGGCCGGGACCCCGAACTTTGCCGACGCCGTGGCGCTGGGCGCCGCGTGCGACTTCCTGGACTCCCTGGACCGCGCGACCATCCGCGAGCACGACGGGGCGCTCTCCCGGATGGCCCGCGACCGACTGGCGGAGCTGCCGGGCATCAGGATCATCGGGCCCAAGG
>DATNLY010000291.1:0-12830 GCA_035602635.1 Opitutaceae bacterium
ATGAGCGCCAAGCACACCCCCGTCGACCTGATCGCCCTGGCGGCCCGGAAATTCCCGCGGCGCCCAACGTGGGACGAGTACTTCATGGCGACCGCCGTGCTGATTGCGACGCGCTCGAACTGCGAGCGCCTGCACGTCGGCTGCGTGATCGTCGCCGGGGGCGAGCGAAAGAACCGCCTCGTGGCCGCGGGCTACAACGGATTCCTTCCCGGGACCCCCCACGTCTCGCGCGTGCGCGCGGGCCATGAGCAGGCGACGGTCCACGCGGAGCAGAACGCGGTGGCCGACGCCGCTAGGCGCGGCAGCTCGGTCGGCGGGTGCATCGCCTACGTCACGCACTTCCCGTGCCTCAACTGCGCGAAGATGCTCGCCGCCTCGGGCATCTCCGAGATCCGGTACCGGAGCGACTACCACAACGACCCCCTGGTGCGCCACCTGATGTCGGACGCCGGCGTGAAGGTGACGAAGCTCTGACGGGGCAGCCGGGCGACCACCGTGAAAGAGGCCACCTACAGGGCGGGGGAGTCGCTGGCGGGCTCGCTTCTTCTGGCCCACCCGGTCCTGCGCGACCCCAATTTCCGGCGGACGGCCGTCCTCATGTCGACCCACGGGCCCGACGGCGCGATGGGCGTCGTGCTCAACCGCCCGCTCGGAAAGCGGCTGGGCGAGTTCAAGGGCGACTTTGCCCTCGGGCCGCTGGCGGCGACGCCGATCTTCACCGGCGGCCCCGTCGGGGCCGACCAGCTCATCCTGGCGGCATGGCAGTCCCGCAAGGACGCGTTCCAGCTCCACTTCGGGATCGACCCGGTGAAGGCCGCCGAGCTCCTGGAGGACGAGGCGACCCGGCTCCGGGCATACCTCGGCTACTCGGGCTGGTCCGCGGGCCAGCTTGAGAACGAGCTCGAAAGCGGGACTTGGATCGTCGCGAGCCCCCCGGCCGACCTCTTCGAGAGGCCGATGCACGACGCGCTCTGGAGGAGCCTCCTCTGCGACGAGGGCGACCAATGGCGCCTGCTGGCCGACGAGCCCGAGGAGCCCGGGAAGAACTGAGTTGACAGCAGGGGTGTCCGCTCTCTGCTTTGTTTCCTTTTATGAAAGTCGTTTCGTCCATCAAATCCGCAAAGAAGCGCCACCCGGACTGCCAGGTGGTCCGCCGCCGCGGCAAGATCTACGTCATCAACAAGACAGACCCCCGCTACAAGGCGCGGCAGGGCTGATCGCTGGCAATCTCCCCGCATGAAAGCCGAAGGCCATCCCACGCTCAACCCGGTCTGCTTCCTCGACGTCGCGACCGGCAAGCGGTTTCTCACCCGCTCCACCATGAAGTCGGCCCGCAAGGAATCGATCGACGGCACGGAGTACTTCGTCGTTCTCCGGGACGTGACGATGGATTCCCACCCGGCCTACACGGGCGAGAAGCGCCTCGTCGACACGGCGGGCCGCGTCGAGAAGTTCACCTCGAAGTTCAAGCGCAGCACGAAGAAGTAGGCGAGGGCAGTTGAAGCTGATCTGTTTTGACTGCGATACGACGCTGAGCTCGATCGAGGGAATCGACGAGCTCGCGCGGCTCCGCGGACCGGAGGTCTTCGCGCGCGTCGAGGCCCTGACCAGCGAGGCGATGAACGGCGCGGTCCGGATGGAGGAGGTATTCGGGCGGCGGATGGAGATCGTCCGGCCGGGGGCGCGGGAGGTCGAGGCCGTGGGAAGGCGCTACGTGGCGACGGTTGAGCCGACGGCCAAGGCGACGATAGCCGAGCTGGCGCGCAAGGGCTGGACACCGGTCATCATCAGCGGCGGGTTTCGCCAGACAATCCGGCCGCTTGCGGATTACCTGGGTGTGCCGAGGATCGAGGCCGTCGACCTCTATTTCTCCGGCGACGGGTCCTACGCCGGCTACGCGACGGATTTTCCCACCACCCGCTCGGGCGGGAAGGCAGAGGTCATCGCCCTGCTGCGGGCCGAGTACGGCCCGGAGAGGGTCGTGATGGTGGGTGACGGCGCGAGCGACCTGGAGACCCTGGCGTCGGTCGACCTTTTCGTGGGCTACGGGGGCTTTGTCACGCGGGAGAAGGTGAGGCGCGAGGCGCCGGCCTTCGTCACCTCCCTCTCGGCGATACCGGCGCTGGTCTGAGCCCGGCGGCGGGCCGGGCCCGACCGGCCCCGTCAGGGGAATAGCCCGCGGCTCTGCTTCGCCTCGGCCACCCGCGCGATCCCGAGCGTGAGCGCGGCGAGCCTTCGGCTGAACTTGAACTTTCTCTTCTGGTACTCGACCGACTCCTTTGCCGTGTCGAGGATCGCGTGGAGCTTCGAGATCACCTCGTCGCGGCCCCAGTAGAAGCTCTGGAGGTTCTGCAGCCACTCGAAATACGACACGATGACCCCGCCGGCATTGCACAGGACGTCCGGGATCACCTCGATGTCGCCCCGCTCGTCGAGGACCCGGTCCGCCTCGTTGGTCGTCGGCCCGTTCGCGGCCTCGGCGAGGAGCCTGCACTGCAGCTTCGCGGCGTTGTCTCCCGTGATCACCCGCTCCAGCGCCGCCGGCACCAGGACCGTGCACTTGAGCTCGAGCAGCTGCTCATTCGAGATGGGCTCGCCCCCGCCAAAATCCTTGAGGACCCGCGTGTACTTCGCGTAGGCCAGGGCCTTCTTCACGTCGATCCCGGACGGGTTGTGGATCCCGCCGGTGTAGTCGGAGATAGCGACAATCTTGGCTCCCATGGCCGACAGGGCGGATGCCGTCTCACCCCCGACGTTGCCAAAGCCCTGGATCGCCACGGTCGCCCCGGCGACGGGCAGCTTCATGTCCCCGAGGTACTTGCCCACCAGGTGGGCCACCCCGTCGCCCGTCGCCTCCCTGCGGCCCTGCGAGCCTCCCACGGAAATCGGCTTTCCGGTGACCACGCCGGGGCAGATGTGGCCGACGTGGCTCGAGTAGGTGTCCATCATCCACGCCATGACCTGCTCGTTCGTGCCCATGTCGGGGGCCGGGATGTCGACCTGGGGCCCCACGAAGCCCACGAGCTCCTGCATGTAGCGGCGGGAGAGGTGCTCAAGCTCGGTGGGGGACAGGTCGCGGGGGTTGACAATGACGCCTCCCTTGGCCCCGCCGAACGGGAGCCCCACGAGCGAGCATTTCCAGCTCATCCACATGGCGAGCGCCGCGACCTCGCCGAGCGTCACTCCCTCGTGAAACCGGATCCCGCCCTTCGAGGGGCCCGTCGACAGGCTGTGCTGGACCCGGTAGCCCTCGAACACCGTCACGCCCCCGGAATCGCGCCGGATCGGCAGCGAGACGGCGATGCACCGGCGGGGGTATTTCGTGCGGTCCCTGAGGTCCTCCGGCAGGTTTATCGCATCGGCGGCCTTGTCGAACTGCCGGCACGCCATCCTGAAGACGTCAGAATCGTACAGCTTGGAGACAACGGCCTTTGACATAGGGCCAATATGGCCAGTGTCATGGATTTCGCCATGCTTTTCAAGCTGACCTCCGAGTACGCGCCGACGGGCGACCAGCCGCAGGCCATCGAAAAGCTGGTCGGGTCCATCGCCTCGGGCAACCGGTACCAGACGCTCCTCGGGGTCACGGGCTCGGGAAAGACGTTCACCATGGCCAACGTCATCGCCCGGTGCGACAGGCCCGTCCTCATCATCTGCCACAACAAGACGCTGGCGGCGCAGCTCTTCTCCGAGTTCAAGGGCTTCTTCCCGGAGAACGCGGTCGAGTACTTCGTGAGCTACTACGACTTCTACCAGCCGGAGGCCTACATCCCCTCCAGCGACACCTACATCGAGAAGGACTCCTCTATCAACGAGGAGATCGAGCGCCTGCGGATGTCGGCCACCAGCTCGCTCGTGAGCCGGCGCGACGTGATCGTCGTGGCGAGCGTCTCGTGCATCTACGGGCTGGGCTCGCCCGAGGACTTCACCGGGATGCGGATCCCCATCCGCAAGGGGGCCGAGCTGGGGCGCAACCGGTTCCTGGAGCGCCTTGTCGACAACATCTACGACCGCAACGACTACGAGCTCAAGCCGGGGCGGTTCCGGGTGCGCGGGGACGTGGTCGACGTCATGCCCGCCTACATGGAGCACGGGCTGCGCGTCGAGTTCTTCGGCGACACGGTGGAGGACCTGAGCGAGTTCGAGCCGCTGACGGGCGAGGTCCTGCGCAAGCTCGAGAAGTTCGACCTCTATCCGGCGAACCAGTACGTGAGGAGCCGCGGGTCGCTCGAGCCCGCCATCGCCTCCATACGGGCCGAGCTCAGGGAGCGCGTCGCCTGGTTCGAGGCCAACGGGAAGTTCCTGGAGGCGCAGCGGATCCAGATGAGGACCAACTACGACCTGGAGATGCTCCAGGAAATGGGGTTCTGCAACGGGATCGAGAACTACTCGCTGCATTTCGGCAGCAGGAAGCCCGGGGACAGGCCCAGCTGCCTGATCGACTTCTTCCCGAAGGACTTCCTCCTGATGATCGACGAGAGCCACGCGACCGTGCCCCAGATAGGCGGCATGTACAACGGCGACCGCTCGCGCAAGCAGACGCTGGTCAACTTCGGGTTCCGCCTGCCCTCGGCGCTCGACAACCGGCCGCAGAGCATCGAGGAATTCGACCGCGTCACCGGCCAGACCCTCTACGTCTCCGCCACGCCGGCCGCGTTCGAGCTCGGGCGGTCCGCCGTCGTCGCGGAGCAGGTCATAAGGCCTACCGGCCTCCTGGACCCGGAGATCACGGTTCGCCCGATCAAGGGGCAGGTTGAGGACCTCATCGGGGAGATCAAGGCGGCCGCGGCGGCCGGCGAGCGCGTACTCGTGACGACGCTGACGAAGCGCCTCTCCGAGGACCTGACCACATTCCTGCGGGAGGCGGACGTCCGGGTCGAATACCTCCATTCCGACATCGACACCATCGAGCGCATCGAGATCCTGCGCAACCTGAGGCTCGGCAACTTCGACGCCCTGGTCGGGATCAACCTCCTGCGCGAGGGGCTGGACCTTCCCGAGGTCGCGCTTGTGGCGATCCTGGACGCCGACAAGGAGGGGTTCCTCAGGAGCGAGACCAGCCTCATCCAGACGGCGGGGCGCGCCGCAAGGCATTCAAAGGGCCGCGTCATCCTCTATGCCGACACGATGACCGGCTCGATCTCGCGCACGATCGAGATAACGAACGCGCGCCGAACGAGGCAGATCGCGTACAACGACCTGCACGGGATCGTCCCGCGCAGCACGCGGCGCGGGGCCCAGGCGAGCCTGCAGACCTACGAGGAGCCCGGCGCCGGCGCCGCGGCGGCGCTCGCGGAGAGCCCCGACGACGTCGCGGCGGTCATCGCCCAGCTCGAGGGCGAGATGCAGGAGGCGGCCTCGAGGCTCGAGTTCGAGAAGGCCGCGCTCATCCGCGACCAGGTGGACTCCCTCAGGTCCGGAAGCTACAGGAAGATGGCGGGCAAGGCCCCCGGGAGGGTCAGGCCCGCGCGGGCGCGACCTGCAGGTGGGGGTTGAGGACCCCGATGCACGGCAGGTTCCTGTAGCGCTCCGCGAAGTCGAGGCCGTAGCCGACCACGAACTTGTCGGGGATCCTGAACCCGACGAAATCCGCCTCGAAGGGCACCTCGCGGCGCCCCTGCTTGTCGAGGAGCACGCAGGTCCTGAGGCTCGCCGGGCCCAGCTTCCGTACGAGGCCCGAGACGAGCGTGATCGTCTTGCCGGTGTCGAGGATGTCGTCGATGAGGAGCACGTGGCGGTCGGCGATGTCGATCGTCAGGCTCGACACGACCTGCGGCGCGCCGACCGACCTGGTGCGCTCGCCGTAGCTCCTGATCCTGATGCAGTCGAGCCTGACCGGGTTGTCGATCTCGCGCATCAGGTCGGCCGTGAACATGACGGCGCCGTTGATGATGGAGACGATCGTGAACTCGCCCTGGCCGTAGGTACTCCTGAGCTCGCGCCCGAGCCCCCTGACCCGCGCCTTTATCTGCGCCTCGGTGAACATCACGCTTTCCAGGTCCGGGTGCGCGTTGGGGTTCCTGCGGTTGATGGGCATTTGGGGGGTCCAGACAGGCGAACGTCGGGGCCGGAGGCAAACCGTTACGCGATAATCTTCGAAATTTCACGCGCGGCTTTCCTTTGGCTTCGACTTCCGGGCGCCTTGGGCCGAGGCTCCCACCCCCCGAGAGCCTCATGATCTCAATACGGATCCAGAACCTGACCAAACGCTTCGGCGCCGTCACCGCGCTGCACGGCCTGGACCTCGCGATTGAGCCCGGCGAGCTCTTTTTCCTCCTTGGGCCGAGCGGGTGCGGGAAGACGACGCTGCTGCGGTGCCTGGCCGGCTTCTACATCCCGGAGGAGGGGAGCATATTCTTCGGGGACGAGGACGTGACGCGGCTCGCGCCCCACAAGCGCAACACGGGGATGATGTTCCAGAGCTACGCGCTTTGGCCGCACATGTCGGTCGCCGAGAACGTGGCCTTCGGCCTCGAGGAGCGGAAGCTCCCGCGCCCGGAGATCCGCGCCAAGGTCGGCGAGGCGCTGGAGTCGGTCCACATGGGCGCCTATGCCGATCGGCGCCCGAACGAGCTCTCCGGCGGCCAGCAGCAGCGCGTGGCCCTGGCCCGGGCCCTGGTCATCCGCCCGCGCTGCCTCCTCCTTGACGAGCCCCTGTCGAACCTGGACGCGAGGCTGCGCCTTGAGATGCGCTCGGAGATCCGGAGGGTCTGCAAGGAGTTCAGGCTCACGACGGTCTACGTGACCCACGACCAGAAGGAGGCCCTCTCGGTGTCCGACAGGATGGCGGTGCTCGACGGCGGCCGGATCCTCCAGGTGGGCTCTCCCCAGGACGTCTACCGCAGGCCTTCGTGCAGGACCGTGGCGGACTTCATCGGGGAGACGAACTTCATTCCGGGAAGGATCCTCGCCTCGTCGGGCGGCGTGGCCAGGGTGGCGACGGAGGTAGGCGAGCTGGACGGGGTCCTCGGGAGCGCCTCGTCGCAGCCGGCGGCGGGCCTCGCGGTGACGGTGTCGGTGAGGCCTGAATGCTGGAGCATCTCCGCGTCACCGGCCGGCCCGAACGCGGTGCGCGGCCGGATCGGCGCCTCGGTCTACCTTGGCGACAACGCCCAGTACGACTTCGTGGCGGGCGCCACCACGCTCAAGGTCCTCGAGCTCAACCCGAGGCTCGTCGGCCGCCCTGGAGCCGAGGAATTGTTCGCAAGCGTCCGTCCCGAGGACGTGGTGGTCCTGGGGGACTGAGGCTCCCCCATGCTCAAGCGCGGGATTATCATCCTGGCACTCGCGGCGACGGTCGCGGTGCCCTTCCTCCTGCGCCCGAGGCAGGCCTCGCCGGAGCAGGCCGACGACACCCTCGTCATCATCTCGCCCCACAACGACGCTATCCGGCACGAGTTCTCGGTTGGCTTCAGGGAGTGGTACAGGGCGAGGACCGGCCGGACGGTGTTTCTCGACTGGAGGAACGTGGGCGGGACAAGCGACATCACGCGCTACCTCGACGGCCAGTACGACGCCTCGTTCCAGAACCTCTGGACGTCGGTGCCCGGGAGGTCCTGGAGCGCCGGGATACAGGCCGCCTACAAGAACCCGAGGCTGCCCGCGGACGCGCCCGCGCCGGAGCGGGAGGCGCGGGCCGCCTTCCTCGGTTCCGAGGCCGGCTGCGGCATCGACCTGTTCTTCGGGGGCGGCCCCTATGACTTCGTGGGGCACGCTCTGGGGGGCCACCTGGTAGACTCGGGCCTGGTCCAGATGCACCCCGGATGGTTTGCGCCGGACGTCATTCCGATGAATTACGGCGGCGAGGAATACTGGGACCCCGGGCATCTCTGGTTCGGGACGGTGCTGAGCTCGTACGGCATCATCTACAACAGGGATTCCCTCAGGCGGATCGGATTCGACCGCGAGCCGGACAAGTGGGCGGACCTCGCCGACCCGAGGTTCCTCGGCCAGGTCGGCCTGTGCGACCCCACCCAGAGCGGGGCTATCGCGACGGCCTTTGAGAACGTGATCCAGCAGGAGATCCATGCGCGCCTCGCGGCGCGCAGGGCGGCCGGCCCTCGGGTCGACCCCGGGGCGGCGGCCGCCGCCTCGGTGCGCGAGGGATGGCTGGACGGCCTGCGCCTGATCCAGCTCATCGGCGCAAACGCGCGCTACTTCACGGACACCTCGCAGAAGCCGCCCATCGACGTCGCGTCGGGCGACTGCGCCGCGGGAATGTGCATCGACTTCTACGGCAGGGAGCAGCAGGAGGCGGTCCGCCGCCGCAACGCGGGCGACAGGGTGGGCTACGTCTCCCCCGAGGGCGGGTCGGCGTATTCCGTGGACCCCATCGCTCTGCTGAGGGGCGCCCCGCACCGGGCCGTCGCCACGGCCTTCATGGAGTACGTCCTGTCCCTGGACGGCCAGAAGCTCTGGAACTTCCGCGTCGGCACGCCGGGCGGGCCGAGTGAGTTCGCCCTCCGCAGGCTCCCGGTCCGCAGGGACTTCTACTCCCGGGGGGAATGGCGGCAGTACCGCAGCGACCCGGACGCGGATCCCTATTCCCAGGGGAAGCTCCTCGTCCACCACGACGAATGGACGGGCCCGCTGTTTCTCGAGATGGAGTTCATCATCCGGGTCATGGACCTGGACACCCACCCGGAGCTCGCGCGGGCCTGGAAGGCCGTGATTGCCGCCCCTGAGCCGCGCAGGGGCTTGGCGCTCACGGCCATGCAGGACAT
The DNA here is from genome assembly GCA_035602635.1 of Opitutaceae bacterium. GTDB lineage: Bacteria > Verrucomicrobiota > Verrucomicrobiia > Opitutales > Opitutaceae > Palsa-1447. The sequence continues at coordinate 8,724 of DATNLY010000291.1, forward strand.
GTCGAGAGTCGACTACGGACAGGCGCTGGGCCGCATCACGGCCGGGATCCGGTCCAAGAACAAGGTCGACCAGGTGGAGATGGCCCGTGACCTGGGGGAGTGGTTCCGCGCCAACTACGCGCGCGCCGAACGGATCGCGCTTGGCCGCGAGTGACCGGCGCGGCTACAGGGCCGCGAAGCCGGCCGCGAACGCTGCCCGGTCCGGGGCCGCGTAGAAGGACGTGCCCGCCACGAAGGTGTCCGCGCCGGCCTTGCGGCACTGCCCGGCCGTCGCGAGGTCGATCCCTCCGTCCACCTCGATCCGCAGGTCGAGTCCGCGCTCCTCGCGCCACCGGTCAATCGTGGCGATCTTGGGAAGCATGTCCTCCCGGAAGTGCTGGCCGCCGAAGCCCGGCTGCACCGTCATCACCAGGACAAGGTCCACCTGGCCAAGGTACGGCTCGATGGACTCGGCGGGGGTCCCCGGGTTGAGCGATATTCCCGCCCTGCACCCGTGCGCCCTGATGGCCCCGATCGCGGCGGCGTGGTCGTAGCTGGGCTCGATGTGGATCGTGATCCGGTCCGCGCCGGCCCTCGCGAACGCCTCCACGAATTTCTGGGGCTCGGAGAGCATCAGGTGCGTGTCGAAGAACAGGGTCGAGCCGTGGCGCCTGAGCGCCGCAAGGGTCTCCGGTCCGAAGGAGAGGTTCGGCACGAAATGCCCGTCCATCATGTCCAGGTGCAGCCACTTGATCCCGAGGCCGGCCACCGCCGAAGCGCTCGCGGCGAGCTCCGCGTGGTCGCCGGCCAGGAGGGAGGGGGCTAGGATGGGCGGCAGCATTGTGGCGTTCTTGGATCTTGGGGCTCACCACACGTCGAGGACGGCGTGGGTCACCTTTTCGGAGAGGGCGTCGGCGAGGAGCGGGAGCGTGTTGTACTCGGATTGGAGCTGGTCGTTGCTGGTGCCGAACGGCACCGAGCCCAGGCCGTTGTCGTTGAACGCCTCACGCTGGACCTCGACGATCCGCCCGTCAAAGAGCAACCGGCCCGTCCGGTTGTCGCGCAGCCGGCAGCTGGCCCGCAGGTGCAGCGTGAACTTGCGCGCCAGCCCGTTGTCATCCTCGCGGTTAGCGGCGTCCTCCCGGAAATAGTTGACGAGGGTGACCTCAAGGGTCGCGTCGGCGTCGCCCGGGGCGTCCACGACCGTGACCCGCCCGTCGCGCATGAAGGCCTGGCGCACGAGCGTGCTCACCACGACCTGGGACTGAGCCAGCATCGTCTTGTTCTTCGCCGGCTCGACGTAGAGCGTCCCGAACGAAGGGTCCGAACCGGCGCCGAGCCTGTAGTGCGCGCATCCCGACGCCAGGAGCGCAACGGAAAGGAGCAGGCTCCACGCGCGCGTCATTTGGGGAGCTCCTAGGCGGCGGTCAGAACAGCCAGAACCGCTTCGCCCTGGGGGCGGCCTTCGGCCCGACGGACAGCTTCGAGATGTCGGCGTCCAGCTCGGCGAGCCGCTTCTTGGCGACCTTGGCCGGTGCGGAGTCGGGATAGGCGGTGATCGCCTCGTTGTAGAACACCCGGGCCGCGGTGAAGTTCAGGCGCTTGTAGAAGTAGAAGTCGCCGATGTAGATCTTGCTGCGGGCGAGTATGGTCTTCATCCGGTCGACGCCCTCGGCCGCCTTGGCGACGTCGGGATCGCCCGGATAGAGGATCATGTAGTCGTCGTAGTAGGTCATCGCCTGCTTTGTGGACGACTGGTCGTACTCGGGGCCGTCGTTAAGGGAGGCGAACAGGTCGCCGAGCTTCAGGTAGGCCACCGGCGCGAGGACGCTCTGCGGGTAGGTGTTCACGAGCCGGTCGAGGGAATCGATCGCCGCCTCGGTCTCCTTGTCCTGCTGGTAGCCCCGGGCGGCGTCCATCAGGGAAAGGGGCGCGTAGTCGCTGTACGGGGCGTCCACAAGGACGACCTCGAAATACTGGATTCCGCGGCTCCGGTTCTGGAACATCGGGATTATGCCGAAGGCGTGGTTGCGCGCCCCGTTCAGGAGGGCCGAGGCGATCCGGTAGATCTCGCCGATCACGTCGTCGAAGCGCTTCGTGTTCGGGTATCTCTGCACGATGGTCTGGAAGTCCGTGAAGGCCTTGAAGTACTGCCTCCGCTCGGTCCGGATCCTTCCCGCACGGTAGAGGGCCTCGGGCGCGTATACCGACGCCGAGTACTTCTTGGCCACCTTCTCGTAGAGTCTCATCGCGGAGCCGTGGCTGCCGTCCTCCTCGTCCCGGCGAGCCCTGTTCATCATGTCGAGCGCCGAGCGGCCGTTGGCCCCCGTCAGGCCCGAGAGCGCGCCCCCCTCCACCTGCCAGCCCTTGCCCGGGGTCCAGGTCAGGTCCGCGCACAGCCGGAAGGGAGCGCAGAGCGCGAGCGCCGCCGCGATCCAAAGGGGGAGCAGGCGGCGGCGGGGACAAAAGGTCGGCATGAAGGCGGAAATCACCAGCGAATCAGGGCGCTACCGTAGGTCAAGCCTGCCCCAAACGCGACGAGCAGCGTGAGGTCGCCCTTGCTGATGCGGCCCACCCGGCGCGCCTCGTCGAGGGCGATCGGGATGGAGGCCGCGGACGTGTTGCCGTAGCGGTCGACGTTCACGAAGAAGCGCTCGACCGGCAGCTCCAGGTACTGGGCGATCGCGTCGATGATGCGGATGTTGGCCTGATGGGGTATCACCAGCCCGATCTGATTCGCGGCGAGCCCGTGTTGTTCCAAAATATCGCGCGCGGCCTCCTCCATGACCCTGACGGCCAGCTTGAACACCTCCTTGCCCTTCATCCTGATGAAGTGGTCGCGCCTGGCGACCGATTCCGCCGACGACGGCGTGCGGCTGCCGCCGGCCGGTATGTAGAGGAGGTCGGCGTCCTCGCCGAGGGACCCAAGCCGGGTCCCGAGCAGCCCGACGCCCGGCCTCTTGCTGGCGCCAACGACGGCCGCGCCCGCCCCGTCGCCGAACAGCAGGCACGTGCCGCGGTCCTGCCAGTCGACGACGCTGGAGAGCTTCTCCGCCCCGATCACGAGGGCCTTGTGGTAGCGGCCCGAGGCGACCATGGCGCAGGCCGTGTCCAGCGCGTAGATGAAGCCGGAGCAGGCGGCGTTGACGTCGAAGCATGCGGCCGAGCTGGGCAGGCCCAGCTTGTGCTGGACGATGCAGGCGGTCGACGGCATGGGGTAGTCGGGGGTGACGGTCGCGACCACCAGAAGGTCGATCTGCGAGGCCGGGACGCCCGCGTCCTCCAGCGCGATCCTGCCGGCGTTCACCGCCAGGTCCGAGGTCGCCTCGTCCTTGCCCGCGATCCGCCGCTCGCGGATCCCGCTGCGGGCGCGGATCCACTCGTCCGAGGTGTCCACCATCTTGGCGATGTCGTCGTTCGTCAGGACCCGCTTGGGGGCGTATGCGCCGGTGCCGAGGATTACCGTGGAGTGGGCGGGGGTGCTCAATTTTTTGTCATTGCGGCAGGCCGCTCAGCATCTCGTTTGCCCGCGCAATGTCCGCCTCCATGCGCTGGTTCATGTCCGCCTTGATGATCTCGCCGGCGGCGCGTATCGCGCTCTTTATCGCGTTGCGGTTGGACGAGCCGTGGGCCTTCAGGATGTTTCCCCGCAGTCCCAGGAGGGGGGCGCCGCCGTAGCGCTCCGGATTGATCCGGTCCTTGAGCGCGGCGAACGCGCCCTTGGAGAGGAGGGCCCCGGTGGCCCGCATGGGGTTGGCGCCGAGCTCCTCGCGCAGCATGCCGCGGATGAACTTCTCCAGGGACTCCCAGCTCTTCAGCATGATGTTGCCGACAAAGCCGTCGCACACGACGACGTCCACGTGCTCCGCGAACACCTGGAAGCCCTCGATGGGCCCGGCGTACCTGATGATCCCCTCGGTCCTCTTGAGCAGCTCGTTTGTCTCGGTGATCAGCGAGTTTCCCTTCCCGTCCTCCGTTCCGATCGACATGAGCCCCACGCGCGGCGAGGGGATCCCGAGCATCACGCGGCAGTAGTGGCTCCCAAGGATGGCGTTGTGGACGAGGTGCTCGGGCTTCGGCTCCGGGTTGGCGCCCGCGTCGATGAGGACGAAGTGGCCCCCCTCCCTC
>DATNLY010000302.1:0-3933 GCA_035602635.1 Opitutaceae bacterium
GCCGAGGAGAGCGGCTGCGCCGTCATCACGATCCCCCACGACATCCTCGCGAAGGCGGCCAAGCTCCTCGGCATGGACCTGACCGAGCTCTCGCTCGACACGGTCAAGACCTTCACGAAGGACGCCGCGGAGTGCGGCTTCAAGCTCTGAGGCGGTCGACCCCGCCGGCGGGAGTCAGCTCATTTCCTGGCCGCCCGTCACGCTGAGGGCGACGCCCGTGATGAAGCTTGACTGCTCCGAGGTAAGGAACACGGCGGCGTTGCAGACGTCGTCGTAGGTGCAGCCCCGCTTCATGGGAACCGGCTTGAGGTAGGCCTCCCGGACGTCCTCGACCGTCTTTGCCCCGGGCACCTTGCCCGCCCGCAGGTACTGCAGGAAAAGGCCGTTCACGGGGTCGTTCCAAAGTGGGGAATCGAGAAGGTTGCCGGGGCAGATCGCATTGCAGCGAACGTTGAAGGGCGCCATCTCGAGTGCGACGCTCTGGACGAGGCCGATCCCGCCAAACTTGCTCGCCGCGTACGCGGAGTTGGCGGAGCTGCCCCGCTTGCCGGATTTCGAGCTTATCTGGACGATGGAGCCGCCGCCCTGGGCCTTCATGATCCGGCAGGCGTGCTTCATTATGAGGAAGTTGCCGAAGAGGTTGACGTTCATGACCGCGCGCCACTTCTCCGCGTTCGCCTCCGCTATCGGCTCCGCGATCAGGATGGCCGCGTTCGAAATGACGATGTCCACCCGCCCGAACTCGGCCTGAGCCCGGTCGAACAGGGCCTTCACGTCCGCCTCCTGGGTGACGTCCACCTTCATGCCAAGGCCCTTGACGGTGGCGGCGGTGCGCTGCGCGCCGGCCTCGTTGACGTCGGCGACCGCGACGCGCGCGCCCTCGCGCGCGAGCCGCTGGCAGAGGGCCTCGCCCAGCCCCTGGGCGCCGCCCGTGACGACGGCGGTCTTGTTCTCGAGTGCGCGGCTCATTGTGCGGGGTACTCCTTCTTGAGGGCGGCCTCTGCCTCCAGGTTCCAGCGGCCGCCGGACAGCGCGCGGGCCACGGCGGGATGCAGGAGGGCCATGTCGGTGAGCGCCGTGAGCTTCAGTCCCTTCGCGAAGGGGTAGACGACGATCTTTCCCGGCATCAGGTTCTTCTCCACGGCGCGGATGCCGTCGATGGCGCCCTCCAGGCCGGAGATCGCCGCCACGGACAGGTTGGTGTCGAGCTGGCGGTCCGTCACCTTCTTCAGGACGGCCTTCATGTCGTCCAGCGTCGATCCGCTGGTCCCGACAAAATAGGCCTGCATCGAGATGTAGAGGTCGAGGTCTATCTCGGCAGTCACGTTGGCCGGTATCCCCGCGAAGATGTTGATGATCGCGCGCGGCGCGGCGTCCCGCACGGCCTCGGCGACGAGCGCCGGGACGGGCGCCATCAGGACCACGTAGTCGAACGCGCACTTCGGCTTCTCCCTCTGGGACTGGTAGACGCTGAGGCTGGCTTTGTTCTGCGATGCGATCGGCTCCGCAAGCCGCCGCAGCGCCGCCAGGCGGTCGTCGTTCATGTCTCCGGCATAGACGGTGATCCCGGGGACGCCCTGGCACAGGTCGCGGATCACGTGCATCGTCCCCATGGGGCCGGCCGCCCCGACAATGTTGATCTTGTCGCCGCGGCGGATCTCGGCGGTCTCGGGAATCGCCGAAAGCGCCGCCGCGGGGTCCCCTCCGGCCGTCCCGGCGATCCGTATCCCGCCGTAGTGCACCCGGCCTACGGCCGTGACGACCGGTCGCCCGAACTTGGCGCCGTCCTGCACGAGGATGACGAGGCCGCCGGCGGCGGCCTTGGCCCAGAGCTTCTCGGCCGTCTGCGGGTTGGCACCGAAGTAGATGACGTCGTCATGGGCGCCGTCCGGGTGCTCGGCCAGGCGATCGGCGGTGGTGAAGGCGACCTGGGCCGGCTTTCCGGCCAGGCCGCGGATGCGGCCGGGCTCGACGGGGGCCTCGCCAACGACAAGCGCGCGGCCGCCGTCCTTGAGTACCCGCCTCTGGCAGTCGCGGTAGGCATCCTCGACGCAGGCCCATGGCTCGACCAGGGCGATCGCGGAGGCCCCAAGGTCGTCCGGGGCGGGAATCAGCATCGACTCCCCGTCGGGCGCCGTGATCACGCGCTCGTCCAGGAGCACGAACTCCTGCAGGGCGCCCTCGAAGTTGTAGCCGAAGGCCGCGTTCGAGTTGGCCGTCGGAAGCCAGCGGTAGTCGGTCTGCACCAGGTAGCGCTCGCCCACCTTGTACCGCACGACCTTGGGCCCCACCCTGGCGATGCGCACGACCGTCTCGTGGCCGGGGACCACCGGCTTCACGCCGGGGACGTAGTTCGGCATCTCTCCCAGAGCCAGCGGGTCGACGCCCTGCTTGATCTCCGACTTCCGCGCATGCCCGGAAAACTGCTTGAGAAGCTTCAGGTCGGAGAAGCACAGCCCGCAGACCTCCACGCGGCAGAGCACCTGGTGCTCCCCCGGCTCGAAGATCTCCTTGGCTTCGTTCACCTTGAGCTGGTCGGGGCCGACCAGCTGGACGGCGCGTTGGGTCTTGGGTGTCGCTGCTTTAGTCATGGGTTTTCAATTTCTTGCCGAATCCTCCCCGATGCGCCGGAGAATGGCCCCGGGTTTGGCGTCGGCGGGCAGGCCCGAGGAAAAATCACCCCAGTCCGGCCGAAGCAGGCGCCCGGCCTCGTCGAAGAACGAGTTCTTCGCCGCCTGCGTCGGGAAGGCCGCCGCCGCCCAGGTTCCCAGGTAGCCAAATCCTGCCGGCTGGAGGGCGGAGTGCGCGAAGGCTATGTTCGCTCCCTTCAGGAAAACCGGGACAAGCGGTTGGATCTCAGCAGTTTCGAAATCGTCGACGAACTTGTTGCCGGGGGCGTTCATCTCGGTGCCGACGACCACGGGGAAATGGATCCGCTCGGCCATCGCGACCACGTCATACAGGTTCTGGAGCTTCCGGTCCTTCACCCCAGGAGTGTAGTTGCGATCGGGGATGATGTTCAAGGCGGCAGCGCCGGTGGACATGGCCACCGCGAAGAGCTCCTCAATCGCCTGCTCGCCGGCGCTCGTGCCGTCGAGCCAGGCGACCGTCGGAATCGCGCCGGATTCAAGGACAAAGCGATTCATCTCAGCCATGAGGGGGAACGAGTCCTTGTCGGGGCGAACGTAGCCGGCGCCGCCCTGCTTCATCGTGCGGGAGCGGATCAGCGCCTGCAGGGGCGCGCCGCCTTCGGCCGGGCTTCCCAGGCGCTCCTTCCAAAACCGGTCGCGCGGCGCCTGGTCGGGAAACACCAGCCGGGCCCTGTTCTCGTAGGCGGCCGCAATATGCCGCTCGGTCGCGTTGCCCAAGGGCGTGAGCGGCGCGACGTCGCGCTCGAAGTCGACCTCCACCGGCTTGAGAAACGCGTTGACCCGCCCAATGAGATCCCGGTTGCGACCGTCCGAGGCGGTGCGCATCCGAGCCAGCGTCGGATGGCTCCCGAATCGCGTGAACCCGACCCCCATGTGGTAGGCGATTCCCGGCTCGCCCGGGGAATTGATCACGCGGTCGGCGAATTCCGGCACGAAGGTGCGCGACTCGAGGCTGACGCACGCCTTCAGGCCGATCATCCGCGCTGCGGAGCGAAACTCCTCAAGCCCGTCCAGCGAGTCGAAGTCCACGATCCCCGCCACCGCGAGCCCGCGCCGCCTCGCAAGCCATGCGAACTTCGACGGCGAATACCCGTAGGCGTTGTAGGAATAGAACGTGTGGCTGTGCAGGTTCACGGCGCGGCCGGGCGGGGGCAGCCCGATCGCGCCGCGCCCTGCGAGCCCCCACAGCTCGCGCAGAGCCAGGTCGCGCTCCGCGCGCTCGAAGCTGTCCAGCTGCCTTTCGAGCGATTCCATCAGGCCCGCCCCCTCCCCTTCTTCGCGG
>DATNLY010000311.1:0-2458 GCA_035602635.1 Opitutaceae bacterium
ACTTGAATTCGAAGATGTAGCAGTCCTGCTCCAGGATGAACGCGAGGCCGCGCAGCTGGTTGTAGGGGGGTAATCCGTTGACGTACGCGCTCTTGACGGAGTGCCGCTGCCAGTACCCCCACCCGGCGATGAGTCCCCCCACCAGCGCGGCGACAACAAGGGCGTAAAGCCATTTCATCGGCTGACGCTAGGTGGAAACTGCGCCGCTTGGCGACGGTTTTCGTTGCGCCACGGTCATTAAGAAGATTCGGATGGAGCGCCGATGCCGACACGCAATCCCTGCCGCCCTTGAGCGAATCCCCCTCAGGAGAGCCGAAGCCCGTGCGCCGGGTCCTGATCGTGGGTGCGGGCCCGGCGGGATTGACCGCCGGCTTCGACGCGGTCGAGGCCGGCTGGCAGGTGGACGTGCTGGAGAAGGATCCCGAGTACGTGGGAGGCATCTCCCGGACGGTCTCCCATGACGGTTACCGCTTCGACATCGGGGGCCACCGGTTCTTCAGCAAGAGCGCGGAGGTCACCCGTTGGTGGAAGGAGCGCCTGCCCGACGATTTCATCCAGGTGCGGCGACTCTCGCGGATCTATTACAGGGGCAAGTTCTTCGACTATCCGCTGAAGCCCTGGAACGCCCTGAGCAACCTCGGATTCTTCACGAGCGCGGCCTGCGTCTTCAGCTACGGATGGGCGCGGCTTTTCCCGCGCCGGCCCGAAACCTCCCTTGAGGACTGGGTCTCAAACCGGTTCGGCCGGAAGCTCTTCGGCATCTTCTTCAAGACCTACACCGAGAAGGTCTGGGGCGTGCCCACGAGCGAGCTGAGCACCGACTGGGCCGCGCAGCGGATCAAGGGGCTTTCGCTGACCAAGGCGGTCGTCAACGCGTTCCGGGGAAACCCGGAGGGGGCCGTCATCAAGACGCTCATCGACAAATTCTCGTATCCGAGGCTGGGGCCCGGGCAGATGTGGGAGAAGACGGCCGCCGACATCCGGGGGCGGGGGGGCAGGATCGCGATGAACACGAGGGTGACCAAGATCCGCCACGCGGGCGGCCGCGTGACGTCGATCGAGGCGCAGGGTCCCGGCGGAGGGGGCAAATCGTTCGAGGCGGACCAGTTCATCGTCTCCATGCCTTTGCGCGAGGCCGTCCTCGCATTCGATCCGCCGCTGTCCGCGGGGGTGAGGGAGGCCGCCGGGCGCCTCAGGTACCGTGATTTCCTGACCGTGGCCCTTGTCGTGGATGGGCCCAATCCGTTTCCCGACAATTGGATATACATCCATGAGCCGCTCGTGAAGCTCGGGCGGATCCAGAACTTCAAGAACTGGAGCGAGGCCATGATCGGCAAGCCCGGCACCACGTGCCTTGGCCTCGAGTATTTCTGCTTCGAGGGCGACGGCCTCTGGTCGGCGCCCGACGCGGACTTGATTGAGCTCGGCAAGCGCGAGCTGGCCAAGCTGGGGCTCGTCAGCCCAGAGCGCGTGCGCGGAGGCTATGTCGTCCGCGTCGAGAAGGCCTATCCGGTGTACGATCCCGGTTACCAGGCGAACGTGGCCGCGATACGCTCCGAGCTCGGAAGGTTCGCGAACCTGCATCCGGTAGGGAGGAACGGGATGCACAAGTACAACAACCAGGACCATTCAATGATGACGGCCATGCTCGCCGTGCGTAACATGGAGGGCGCAAGCTTCGACCTCTGGAAGGTGAATTCCGACGCGGAATACCACGAGGGGGCCGCGGACGATGACAAGAGCGGCCGGCAGATGCCGGCGCGGATCCCGTCATGAACGCGGCATTGGGATCGAGGCCGCTCCCAGCCTCTCCACGAGGTGCACCGTCCCGGTGAATGCGGGATCGCTGTTTGATCCGTTGATCCGGTTTTGCATGACGGTCACCTCGGCCGGGGAGCTCGGATAGGGCGCGATCGCGGCGGAAAGGGCGATCTCGCCGTCGAGGATCACGGTCACGGGCCGGCCGGGGCCCTGTGCAGGGGATGCGTCGAGCGAGTCCATCGAAATCCAGATCTCATGGGGAATCCCATAGTCGACGGGGATGAGCCCGCTCCTGGCGCCCCACCTTCCCCAGTGGTCGAGAACGATCCGCACGTGCCCGGCGTCGGCATATTCGATGCAGACCAGGTCTCCGGCGCCCCGGTGCCCTGTTGCGACCAGCGGTTCGCTGCGGCCGACGCGGCTTTCAGGAAGGGTCACGACCATGTGCAAGGGGCCTGTCGCGTTGGCGACGCCTGGCACCGGGGTTTCGCTCGTAACGGCGAGATCCATCCGCGGGCCCGTGAACCTCGCGATCACGCCGGGAGTCTGGGCGGAATCGATGCCGGATACCAGGACCGGGGGAGGGCCGGCGGGGTGCATCGGGGAACCGCCGAAGAGCTGCCTGCCGTCAAAGGCGCAGAGCATCTGCAGGGCGTGCGGGGGCTTGTCGGCCTCCCCGATCCGGAAGCTGAGCGCA
>DATNLY010000315.1:0-7314 GCA_035602635.1 Opitutaceae bacterium
CCCTTCGTGAGGCGTTTGCGGTGGAGGAATCGAAGTTTGAAATCGTCGAGGAGGAACGGCGGACCGTACCGATGCACCGGGTCAACTTCTGCGAGACGGACCCGGATGCCACGCTCGTTGCGCGGGACCCGCGGAGCGCCTACGCGGCCTCGAGACCGCGCGACAAGAGCCATCGCGCAGTCGACGATCGCTGTGGTGTGATCACCGCCGTCGAAACGACCCCCGGGCACGTGCGCGACGGCAATTGTTTGCCGGCCCTGACCGAGCAACATCATCGCACCAGCGGTATTGGAGCCGAAGCGGTTGTCGGCGATCAGCACTATGGAACCCGGGAAAACTTCCGGCACCTCCAGACGCTCGGTGTTCGGACGCACATGAAGGTTCTTCGTTCGAAAGGCATGGCCGAGAAGCACGGCGTTTTCCACGTCACGGAATTTATCTACAATGCGGAAACCGATATCTTTCGCTGTCCCGCGGGTCAGGCCTTGAACAGGCGCGGTTACAACAAAAACGAGAAGGGTTGGACTTACCGAGCAGATACCAAGATCTGCGCCGCTTGCCAGTTGCGGTCGCAATGTACAAAGACTGCGCAGGCTTCTCTTACGCGTTTGATCACGCGGCCCGATGGCCATGAATTGTTGGTGAAGGGTTGGGCTCAGTCGGCGAGTGCCGAGGCAAAGCGGGACCGCCGCCGTCGCATGACACTAATCGAAGGCAGCTTTGGGCAAGCATCCCAAAATCACCATTTTAAGCGGGCTCGGTGGCGTCGCCTCTGGCGGCAGTGCATCCAGGATCGCCTGGTGGCGGCCGTGCAGAACGTGAAAAAGATCGTCACTCACGGCCCGCTCCCGGCGGAATCGACTGCTTTGAACACGGTGGCACCGCGGGAACTGATCTCCTGGGTGTTTTCCGCGGCCCAAAGCGCAATTTCCATCGCCGATGCCGCTTTTCGGTGGTGGTTGAGCCTCATCCCCGAAGCCTGTCGGTCGTGAAATCACTTTTTTCGCTCGCAATCGGCTGGCGTCGGACGTTCGGGCAACAGCCCCCTTGACGGACACTACCCGATCCCTTTGGTTTGCAAAATCAGTAAACTTCGAATTCGATTCATTCGGATTCGCAGGGCAACCCAGCTTCCCTGTCGGAGTCAGGTCCCTAGCGCCGTCCTGTAGACGCGGGGCACGCGCTTCGTCACCGAGCAGAGGGTCTCCCAGGGTATGGTGTCCGCCCAGTGGCTGAACTCGCCCACCGAGATCTCGTCCTTTCCCTGCCGCCCGACAAGGACGGCCTCGTCGCCGCAGGCCGCATTGGCGACGTCGGTCACGTCCACGACGGTCTGGTCCATGGTCACCCGGCCGAGCACCGGGCAGCGGATTCCGCGGACGAGGACGCTCGCGCGGTTGCTGACCGAGCGGGGGATCCCGTCGCCGTAGCCGGCGCAGAGGACGGCTATCCTGGAGTCGCGCGAGAGCGTGCGTGTGCGGCCGTAGCTCACCGTCGTCCCGGCGGGAAGGCGCTTTATGAGGCCAACCCTCGTCCTGAAGCTGAAAACCGGCTCCGTCCTCACCTGCGAGAGGAATGATCCCGGGTAGGGAAGGACCCCGAACTGCAGCAGCCCTATCCGGACCGCGTTGAAGGGGCTGGCGCCCGGCATCGTCTCGATTCCGGCGCTGTTGTCGGCATGAACGAGCAATGGGCTGCCTGGCAGCCCGGCAAGGCCGCAGGCATCGAGCGCCGCAAGGAAGCGGCGCCGCTGCTCCTGCGTGAACAGCGCATCGTCGTCCGGGCTGGCAAAATGGGTGAAGACGCCCGCTAGCTTGAGATGCGCGGAGGCGCGGATGAGCCGTGTCAGGGCCGGCGCCTCCTCGTGCCAGACCCCCAGGCGCCCCATGCCCGTGTCAATCTTCAGGTGCACCGAGATGGATCGTCCGGCTGCCTTGGCCGCCGCGTCAAGGCGGGCGACCTCGTCCCCCGTCGATACCGTCACGGCCACGTCGTATTCGGCGACAAACCGGTCCTCCTCCGGAAGGAGCGGGCTCAGGAGGAGGATCGGCCACCCGGGGCCCAGCTCCCGCAGCTGGGCGGCCTCGGTAAGGTTCGCCACGGCGAAGAGGTCGGTGCCGGCGTGCATCAGCCTGCCCGCCACCTGCTGCAGGCCGTGCCCGTAGGCGTCGGCCTTGACGACCGCGACATACCGGATGTGGGGCGGAAGCGACGCGCGGATCAGGCGAAGGTTGCGCTCCAGCGCCGCGAGGTCGATCTCGGCCCAGCACCGCAGCGGAAGCGACGCACCTTGGGATTTCATGGAGCGCGGTGGATCTGGGGGACCCATTTTGCGTAGGAGGGCTCCTGGTGGAGGAACGCGTCGGGCGATTCGGCGGGGCGGAACAGGTCCGCATCCGCCACGTGCCGCATCGCGAAGAGCGCGGCCAGGTCGTAGGGGGTCCGGGTGGTATGCGCAGGCAGCGGGTCCCAGTGCCGGAAGCCCTCGGGCATCACGAGCTCGCCCGAGAGTTCGGACGCGGGAACCCGCTCGAGGGCCCCGCCGAGGACAAGCCGGTGCCACTGGCCCCTTCGCGCGTCGGCGATCACCGCCGCATCCTGGCGACCCAGGGCCGTGGCCACCACGGCGAGGCCGATGAAGCCGAAGGTGGGGCGGAGCCCGAGGACATTCCACATGCGAATCGCCATGGCCGAGATCCGGATCCCAAGGATGGACCCCGGGCCCTCGCAGAAGGCGAAGGAGCGCACCGAATCGATGCCAACATCCAGCTCGTCGAGGCACTCGAAGACGCCGACGCCGGCCTCGTCCTGCCTGGAGGACCAGCGCGGGGGTGCGCCCTCCCCGAGAAGGCCGACCTGGATCCCCGCCGATGCGGCGTCGATGAGGAGCAGGGGCGAGTGCTCCTTGAGAATCTGGCTGAGGCTTGGCATCTTCCAGGGTTCACCAAACGGGGCGGGAGGCGCGCCCGCAAGCCCGCTTAACGGGGAGCCAATCCTGCATTGACCGCCCTATGGCGAAACCTACGCTGGACCCTCACATCATCACCCAAGCCCCAACCGCCCGATTACCGTGAACGTCCTTCTGAGCACCGTTTCCGACACCCGCAAGAGCCTTGTCGTCACCCTGGAGAAGGCCGAGGTCGACACCGAGCACCAGGCGGTCCTCGGGGAGTACGTCAGGCTCGCCCGCCTGCCGGGCTTCCGGCCGGGAAAGGCGCCCGCGGCCATCGTCGTCAAGCGGTTCGCAAAGGAGATAGCCGAGGAGTTCAAGCAGAAGGTCGTGTCCCGGGCCTACAAGGAGGCGCTCGAGAAGGAGAAGCTCGACGTGCTCAATGTCGTGAAGGTCGAGGAGGGGACCATTGAGCCGGGCGCGCCCGCGTCGATCACAGTCACGGTGGATGTGAGGCCGCAATTCACTCTTCCCGACTATGTCGGCCTGCCGACCCAGGTCCCCCCGTCCGACCCCACGGACGCCGAGATTGAGAGCGTCATCCAGTCGCTGCGCTCCGAGGGGGCGGACTTCAAGCCGGCGGAGCGGCCCGCGGGCAAGGGCGACTACGTCAAACTGTCGTATGAGGGATCCCTGGACGGCAGGCCGGTGGCGGAGATTGCCGGCGACAAGCAGCTTTACGCCAAGGTCCCGCAGACGTGGGAGGAGGTCGAGGGCGCGAACGAGGGGATCATCCCCGGGCTCGGCAAGGACCTGGCCGGCGTTTCGAAGGGTGAGAAGAAGTCTGTCGCGATCTCGTTTCCAGCGGATTTCCAGCCGGTGCCGGCGCTCGCGGGCAAGACCGCAAGCTACGCGCTCGAGATCCTGGAGATCCGCGAGCGCATCCTCCCGGAGCTCGACGCGGCGTTCTTCAAGGCCCACCAGGTGGACGACCTCGAGGGCCTCAGGAGCCAGGTGCGCACAGGCCTGAAGCTCCAGAAGGAGCAGAGGAACCGAGCCGCCCAGCGAAGCCAGGTGACCCAGGCGCTCGCGGACAAGGCGAGCTTCGAGCCCCCGCACAGCCTCGTTGAGGCCGAGACGCAGGGCGTCCTGCGCCAGTTCATCGAGGAGAACATGCGCCGCGGCATCCCCGCCGAGCAGTTCGAGAAGGACAAGAAGGAGCTCATCGAGGGCGCCCGGAAGGCCGCGGCGAACCGGGTCAAGGTCGAGCTGATCCTGGCGAAGGTTGCGGAGGCGGAGAAGATAGACGTCACGGAGCGCGACATCGACCTCTACATCCGCAGGGAGGCCGCCCGGTCGAAGCAGAGGCCGGACAAGCTGGCAAAGGACCTGGCAAAGGACCGCAACGCCCTGCGATCGGTGCATCAGTCGATTATATTCGACAAGTCGGTTGATTTTCTGGTGTCCAAGGCTACCGTTACAGTCTCCCAATCGTGAGCTACTACGTCCCCATAGTCCTTGAGAACACCGGCCGCGGAGAGCGGTCGATGGACATCTATTCTAGGCTCCTGAAGGACCGGATCATCTTCATAGGCACGCCCATAGACGACATGGTGGCCAACCTTGTCATCGCCCAGCTCCTGTACCTGCAGATGGAGGATGCCAAGAAGGACATCCACCTCTACATCAACTCGCCGGGCGGCGTGGTGACCGGGGGGATGGCGATCTACGACACCATGAACTTCCTCCAGTGCGACGTGCAGACCTTCTGCATCGGCATGGCGGCAAGCATGAGCACGGTTCTGCTCGCGGCGGGCACCAAGGGCAAGCGCTTCGCGCTCCCGAACAGCCGGGTCATGATCCACCAGCCGTCGGGCGGCGCCGGCGGCCAGGCGGCGGACATCGCGATCGCCGCAAAGGAGATCCTGCGCTGGCGCAAGACGCTGAGCGAGGTGATCGCCCGGCACACCGGCAAGGCCCAGGAGCAGGTCGACAAGGATTCCGACAGGGACTATTACATGAGCGCCCTGGAGGCCAAGGACTACGGGATCGTGGACCATGTGGTGGCGTCCACACGGGAGGCGCAGACGCTCCTTGTAAAAGCCGCCTGAGGCGCCGGGCCAGGGGCGTAGTTTCCGTCCTCGACTCCCGGCCGGCCGAAAACAGACTCACCCGCCATGGCCAAATCGTCACGCATGACGCTCTGCTCCTTCTGCGGTAAGTCGCAGGCGGAGGTGAAGAAGATCATCGCCGGGCCCGGCGTCTACATCTGCGACTCCTGCGTCAACGTCTGCAAGACGATCATCGACCGCGAGGTGAAGCAGCCGGCGGTCGAGGTAAAGCCGGCGTTCCGGATGATCAAGCCCTCCGGTATCAAGAAGGTGCTGGACGACTACGTGATCGGGCAGGAGCACGCCAAGAAGGTCCTGTCGGTCGCCGTCTACAACCACTACAAGAGGCTCAATTTCGAGTCCGGCCAGTACCCGAGGGACCCGGCCGCCGTCACACCGGACTTCAGCGACGTGGAGGTGGAGAAGAGCAACATCCTCCTCGTGGGGCCGACGGGCTCGGGAAAGACGCTCCTTGCCCGGTCGCTCGCGCGGATCCTGGACGTGCCCTTCGCCATTTCCGACGCAACGACGCTCACCGAGGCGGGCTACGTGGGAGAGGACGTCGAGAATGTCGTCCTGCGCCTCCTGCAGAACGCGAGCTACGACGTGAAGCGCGCCGAGTGCGGGATCATCTACATCGACGAGATCGACAAGATCCGCCGCACGACGGAGAACGTGTCCATCACGCGCGACGTGTCGGGCGAGGGCGTGCAGCAGGCGCTGCTGAAGATCCTCGAGGGGACCGTGTGCAACGTGCCCCCGCAGGGCGGCAGGAAGCACCCGAACCAGGAGTACATCCAGGTCAACACGGCCAACATCCTGTTCATCTGCGGCGGAGCCTTTGTCGGGCTTGACCAGATCGTGAAGAAGAGGCTCGGGCACCGGTCCATCGGCTTTCACGTGAACTCGGAGGACCGGGAGATCGCGCCGGACGAGATGATGCGGAAGATTGCCCCAGAGGACATGGTGAGGTTCGGGATGATCCCCGAGTTCATCGGGCGGCTCCCGGTCGTGACCGTGCTGGACCAGCTCAAGGTGGAGGACCTCGAGAAGATCCTCCTCCGGACAAAGAACGCGATGGTGAAGCAGTACTCGAAGCTCTTTGCGATGGACGGCGTCCGTCTGCGGTTCACCGCGGATGCCGTGAAGGCGGTTGCGGAGAAGGCCATCGAGCTCAAGACGGGGGCACGGGCCCTCCGGGCCATCCTCGAGGGGATCATGCTCGAGATCATGTACGACCTCCCGCAGCGCGACGACGTGGCGGAGGTGATCGTGGACGCGGCCGCGGTCGCGGGCAGGCGCAAACCGACGCTCAAGCGGATCTCCAAGGCGACCCCGACCGAGAACGCGGCCTAGGGCGAGTGGGCAAGGGGACCGCGGCGCCTGTTCGGGCGCCACCAATTTTCATTGGCAACGCCAGGGCGTCGAACCTGTTTGGCTCGCAATAAGGTCGATTCTGGCGAGGCCTAAAGCAGCGATCAAATTGCCCGTTTGCGCCAGCGTTCGACAGGCATCTCCACGAAGGAGTTGAGGCATTTTGCGCCAACAAGCGCCATGGCTAGCGCAAATGCCCAAACAACTATGAACCAAGGTGATGCGGATGGAATCCATCTTCCCAGCAGGTTTTCGACCGGCGAAATCACCGGCACATGGACGAGGTAGAGGGAATATGAGATTCCTCCCGCCCAAATCAGAGGGCGCATCAAACGTGTCCTCATGATTCGGCCATCGCTACCCCATGCGAGCGCCATGACCCATGCAGAGCCTACGGCCGTCATTCGACCGATTCCGCCGTAAGCCGGCCATGCAATCGTCGCCGCAAACATGAGTGCCAGCGCGACGTAGCCGCTTGCCTTTGCTCCCCTCCGCGCCGCCCACCAGGCTGCCACACCCGCGAAGAAGTCCGGCCACAGATCGAGAATACGCCAAGGGGCGGGCGTCCCATGATACGTCCATGGCGGCAGGCAAAGCAGGCAGCAGATCCCAAAAAGGGCATAGCCTCCCGCAATCCGTCTCCGCGCGGCCACAAGCGCGATTGATGCGCAAAGGTAGAAACCCAGTTCGTATACGAGCGACCAACTCACCAGGACATAAGGGGAGCGGTTGAGATAGGGTGACACCAGGAAAATGGAACCGATCCAATCGGACCAACCCACCGGCACAGTCTCGGAAAGATGTGCCGTGTTAAACGGGATGGCCGCAACGCGAAACGCAATCGCCCCGAATAGGGCGGCCCAATATGTGGGAAAGATACGCAGAGCTCGCTCAATCGCGAAGTGGCCTCCGGATTCGCCCTTGGATTTGCCCTTGGAG
>DATNLY010000316.1:0-16266 GCA_035602635.1 Opitutaceae bacterium
AATCGTGTGGCGCACGCCGCTGCCGGAGGTCGGCCAGAGCGGCATCGCCGTGTGGGGCGACCGCCTGTTCCTGACCACGATGAGGCCTCTCGACGCCGGCGCGGCAAAGAAGAAGGGGCACGACGTGGTGGGGTACTGCCTGGACGCCGCCACGGGGGCCATCCTCTGGCAGGTGGATCTTCCCGGCACCGAGGACAGCATCTATGCCTACGGATTCAGCGATTCCACGACACCTTCGCCGATCACGGATGGGTTGCACGTTTGGTTCTACAACTCGAGCGGCTCCGTCGGATGCTGGGACTACAGCGGACGGCCGGTGTGGCTGCGACGTTGGCATCCGACCTCCGGCCGACCGTTCAACAAGCAGTTCGAGCCGATGCTTGTCGGGGACACGGTCCTGAACATGGAGCCGCGCGACGAGGACGACCCCAGGCGCGAGGCAAAGGACCCGTGGAACTACCTGCGCGGCCTGGACAAGCTCACGGGCAGGACGCTGTGGGTCGCCGACGACGCCCTGACGCATTACAACACGCCGATGTGCGGGACCCTTCCGGACGGCACGCCCGCCGTGCTCCAGGGCCGCGGCGGCCACCACGATGTCCCGGAGGCCCCCATCGGCCTGAGCATGACGAGCCTGGCCGCGGGCCGCGCGGGCCGGACGCTGTGGCGCTTCGAGGGAACCGGCAAGGCGCTGTACACGATGCAGTGGGACAGGCAGTACGCCTACTGGCTCACCGAGGACGGCGGCGAGCACCAGGTGCTCGACGTGCGCACCGGGAAGCTCCTGCGCACGCAGTCGCTGTCGGAGAATGTCGACTGGCGCCGGTATGACCCTGCAGCCGGCAAGTACATCCTGCGGTCGGGCGTGAACCTGAAGCAGCTGAACCCCGCGCTGAGCGTCTTCCCGGGTTGGTTCACGAACATCGTGGTCGGTGGCTACCACTACTTCCTGTGCTTCACCGACGCCGCCAAGGCGGTGGGCCCGCCCCATTGCGTCGGCCGCGTCAATATCGCCACCGGCAAGGTCGAGTACCTGGAGCTTCCTGTGCAGGTGGTGCGCGAGCCGGGCGCCGCCGACGCCTTCGTGTGGGGGCAGGCCCAGGCTTCCTCGACCGTCAACTCGCGCGGCATCGACGTGGCCGGCGACGAGCGCTCCAGGCGCGACGGATGGTACTGGTGCTTCCTGGGCCATCCCACGGCGGTCGACGGCAGGATCTTCTTCACGACGATGCTTGGCGTCACCTACGTCATCGACGGCCGCGCCGCGGTGCTCGACGAGGGCGCTCTCCTGGCGGTCAACGACCTTGGCCCCGCCGGGAAGACCTGGAGCCTGAACTCAATCAGCTATGCCAACGGCCGGCTTTACCACCGCAGCATGAAGGAAGTCGTCTGCATAGGGTCTAGGTAGGGGCAGGCCTGGGATCCTTGCGAGGCGACGGCCCCAAGTGCCTGGAGGCGCGATACCCTGGGGTTCAAGGGTGATTGGGTTCCCGCGGCGCCGGGAGGCGGTCTCAGGCGAGGTCCGGTCACGTTTTAACCCCCATGCGCCGTGCGCGCCGACAAAAAGGGGCCCCGTTGACGGCACCCGGAAGGCCATCCTATCGGGCGGCCGGCTGGGCCGGCCGGCTCGGACGTGCCGCATCGTGGCCCATCATGCCTTGGGCTTCCCCGGGGGAGGCCCGCCGGCCTCGTCGCGCCGCTTCCGCTCGGCCTCGATCCGCTCCAGCTCCAGAGGATGGTCCTCCCTCATCTCCCTTTCCGACAGCCGCCCGGTGAGCCACGAGAGGTTCATCGGATAGACGTCGGGGTTGAAGATCACGAAGTAGAAGTGCCACACCAGGATGGCGAGTGTCGCCAGCACGGCCTCGTACAGGTGGACGGTCCTCGAGATATCGTACCCCAGCTTCGTGAAGAGGCTGATCGATGTGTTCTCAAACCAGAGGAACATCCCGGTGATGCCCATCACCACGGAGCCCCACATCATGGCCCAATACTCCGTCTTCTCGATGTAGCTGAAGCGGCCGAAACTCGGCTTCTCCGGCGCCAGGCCCAGGTTGTACCGGAGGACGCCCGCCGCGTCGGCAATGTCCTTCATGCGCGGCAGCAGGTCCCTGAAGAGTGCGCGCCCTCGCACGGTCAGTGCCAGGTAAGCGACATGCCACGCGCCCGCGGCGATGAGGACCACGCCCGCCACCCTGTGGATGATGCTGCGCCACTCGAACAGGTGGCTGATCCGGTGCCGGATGTGGATGACCCACCACGCATCCGGGAATTGGAGCATGAAGCCGGTGACGACCAGCGCGAAGAAGCTCAGGACAAGCGTTCCGTGCTGGAGCCGCTCGTTGCCGGTCATGCGCAGGTAGAGCCGGTGGGGCACGGCCTCCTCGACGATCACCCCCTTCTGGATGCCGATCTTCCTGCGAACCTTCCGGAAGAAGTCGAGGCCGTTGTGCACGACCATGCCCCCGACCACGGTGGCGATCAGCCAGACATAGAGGGTCGTTATCCAGTACACCGCCGGCTCCTGGCCCTGCGCGCTTGCCGTGACGTGAACCGGGGCGGAGGTGAACCTCGTGCTCGCGCCCTGGTGGCACTGGCCGCACGTCTGGGCGAGGTTGGCGCGGTTGACAGGCGAAAGTGGATCGGACGACGGCCTGATCGCGTGCGCCCCGTGGCAGCTTGCGCAGTTGACCGCCACCACGGCGCCGCCGCGGGTCGCAAGCCCGTGGAAGCTGTCGGCGAAGGTCTGGATGCGGTCCGTCGCCAGTCCGTAGCGCTCGTTCAGCTTGACCGAGGCGTGGCACGTGCCGCACACCTGCTGCGACAGGTTGCGCGCCGAGACGGGAGAGTTCGGGTCGGCGGGGTGGAGGATGCGGTGCTCCCCGTGGCAGGTCGTGCAGACGGGCGCGTCGGGGGAGCCGTTGCGCAGGGCGGCGGCGTGGGCGGAGAGCGCAAACTCCCGCGCCTCGGACGGGTGGCACTTGGCGCAGGTCTGCGGGATGTTGCGAAGGCTGACCCGCGAGCCGGGGGACAGAGCGCCGGCGGCATCGTGGCTCCCGTGGCAGTCGACGCAGTTCGCGGCGGCGGCGTTGCCCCTGGCCAGGCTCATCCCGTGCACGCTCTCGTCGTAGGACGCGATGAAGCCGCGGCTGACCGACGAGGCCGCCACCACGCGGCTCTCGTCGCGGTGGCAGCTCAGGCACAGTCGGGACTGCTCGAGCTTCACCTTGACCGTGTCGGCGCCCGCCACAACGGGCCGGGCGTGGCAGGTGAGGCAGGTCGGGGCCTCCGGGCGTCCCGACGCAAGCGCCGCCCCATGGGCCGAGGCCAGGTAGAGCGCCGCCGCCTTGGCATGGCATTCGCCGCAGGCCGCCGCGAGCTTCTGCCCCGAGAACGCGGACTTGGCGCCCGATGCCGGCATGATTCCATGGGTGCCGTGGCAGCCCCTGCAGTCCGTCTCGGCCGTCGCGGCAAGGGGAGTCGCGGCGAAATCGGCATGGAAGGCGTGCGACTTTGCGAGACCCTCGTGGCATCCGCGGCAATCCACGGGGGCGACCGGCCCGTGGTGCGGCTGTGCGCCGGCATTGACGCCGTCATGGCAGTCGACGCAGGCAAGCGAGGCGTGCGCGGACCGGCCAAGCTCGCCGGGATCCACGCGGAGAGCGACGGTGCGGCCGCCGCGCTGCAAGGACAGGTGGGGATCCGCGTGGCACTTGAGGCAGGCCTGGTCAGTGTCCGCGGCGGGCAGCGCGGGGGCGAGCACGGCTGCCGCCATTGCGGCACCTGCCAGCCTGAGGAGGAGAGCCCTGTGAAACGAAGCGCGCATGACGGCGGCGCGGTCCGCGTCGCCTGGAATCCTCCCGCATTGTGGCCTGTGACGGGGACTGCGGCAACGTGGATCTTGCCATTCTATCCGCGTTTCTTTTCCCGCAACCGGCTGGCGCGGCCCCCGAATGGACCTTGTTCCGCGGACGTCGGCGGGCCAGACTTCCCTTCCGGACGATCCCCATGAAAAACATCCCCGCAATCGTGCTCTGCGCGTCGGTCCTTCCCCTCTTGTCGCCGGCGCTTCGCGCCGCGGCCGCCGCCGACAACTGGGCGCAGCACTGCTCCACCTGCCACGGTGGGGACGGCACCGGCCAGACCAAGATGGGGCGCCGACTTGGCGTCAGGGACCTCACCGACGCGGCCTACCAGAAGAGCTTCACCGACGACCAGCTTTTCACGAACCTCAAGGCCGGTGAAGCCTGGCCTGACGGAAGGGTGAAGATGAAGCCCTACGGCGACCAGCTCTCGGACCCCGAGATAAAGGACCTTGTCGTGTTCGTTCGTTCGCTGGCCAAGGGGGCTCCGGCACCGAAGGCCTGATTTCGGTTGGGCACCGGCTGTCCGCGGGAATTCCCAACCTGCTCCGCTGGATGCGGTTGCCTGGCGCGCCTGTTTCGCCCCATCCGGCCTGCAGGCGAGGGGTTTTTTTAGCGACCTGCGGCTTGTGGTCGCGCAAGGCCATGCCAAGCCTCTGGGCCAATGGAGCCGCTTCCCACGCTTTCCGAGATCGAGTCGATCGCCGCCGGGATCGACGCGGTCGTCCCGCCGACGCCCCAGATTTCCTGGCCGCTCCTGAATGCGCGCGCCGGCTGCGAGCTGTGGGTCAAGCACGAGAACCACACCGCGGTCGGCTCGTTCAAGATCAGGGGAGCCCTGAACTACGTCGGCCGCCTGGTGTCGCGCGAGCCGCGGGTGCGCGGCATCGTCGCGGCGACTCGCGGGAATTTCGGCCAGTCCCTGGCCTTTGCCGCGGCCAGGCATGGGCTGACCGCCACGATCGTCGTGCCGCATGGCAACAGCGTCGAGAAGAACAGCGCGATGCGCGCCCTCGGGGCCGATCTGATCGAGCACGGAGGGGACTTCCAGGAGGCGCTCGTGCATTCAAAGGGGCTTGCCGGGAAGCTGGGCCTGCACTGGGTGGACTCGTTTCACAGGGACCTCGCCTGGGGCAATGCCGTTTCCATGCTCAACTTCCTGCGGGGCACCCCCGCGCTGGAGCGGGTCTACATGGCGATCGGCATGGGCACCGGCATCTGCGCGCTGATCGCGGCGCGCGACGCCCTTGGGCTGCCGACGCGCATCGTCGGCGTAGCCTCTGGGCTGGCGCCCGCGATCGCCCTGTCGTTCGACGCGAGGCGCCTGACCTCCCATCCGGTCTCAACCCGAATCGCCGACGGGCTGGCCTGCTCCACGCCCCACCCGGAGGCGCTCCGACTCATCCTCGGCGGGGTTGAGCGCATCGTGAGCGTGTCCGATGACGAGGTGGAGGCGGCCATGCGGGCCTATTTCTCGGACACCCACAATGTCGCCGAGGGTGCCGCCGCTGCCGGGCTTGCCGCGGTGCTGAAGGAGAGCGTGGGCGTTGCCGAAAAGCGCGTGGGCACGGTCTTCACGGGTGGCAACGTCGACGCGGGTACGTTTGCGCGGGTGTTGGCGTCCTGAGGCCGCGCTCCTGCGGCGGGCCCCTCGGCATTAAAGTTCGCTCCCGCTGCAACCAATGGGGCGCCGGGGCTGTCTCTTACTTCGCAAGACCCATGAAAGCCCCCTTTTCCTGCCTTCTGGCCGTTTGCCTTGCTGCCCCGATGATGGCGCAGGCGCCGGCGTCCTATTCGCCCGAGCAGCTTGACCAGCTGCTCGCCCCGATAGCGCTCTATCCCGACCCGCTGATTGCGCTGATTCTCCCGGCGTCGACCGCGCCTTCCGATGTGGCCATTGCCGCGCAGTACCTCGCGTCGGGCGGCAGTCCCTCGGGGATCGATTCGCAGCCGTGGGACCCGAGCGTAAAGGCGCTTGCCCATTACCCCAGCGTGGTGAAATGGATGAGCGAGAATTCCGACTGGATGAACTCGCTGGGTGCCGCCTTCGCGATGCAGCCTGCGGACGTCATGAAGTCGGTCCAGCAGCTGCGCGCCAGGGCCCGTGCCGCCGGAACGCTCGCCAGCACGCCCCAGCAGCAGGTCGACATGGCGGGCGAGGATATCCGGATCGTGCCCGCCCAGCCCGACACGATCTACGTCCCGGAGTATGATCCCGACATCGTGTACGGGGTCCCCGACGGGTACGCCGGCCCGTTCATCACGTTCGGCGTCGGGTTTCCCGTGGGAGCCTGGCTTGGGTACGAATGCGACTGGGACGACTTTGGAATCTGGGTCGGACCCTGGCATCCGGGCTGGGGCTACCGCAGGGACTGGCAGGACGCGAGGTGGGGGGGCAGCCGCTGGCACGTGGATCCGCGCCGCGGTCGCGGTCTCGTAAACGATTTCTACCGGCCTGCCAGGAATATTCCGGCAGCCCGGTTTTCCGGAGCGCCGAGGGTGCCGGCCCGGGGCGCAAATGCCGGATTCCATCCGTCGTCGGCCCCGTCCGCGCCCCGCATGGACTACCGCGGCTATGCCGGTGCGCAGGCCCGGCCCGCTACGCGCGCTCCCTCAGGAAGCGTGTTTGGCGGCTACAGCCGAGGAACGCAGGTTCGGGACTACAGCGGCCGGGGTCAGTCGAGCCGCCAAGCTCCGGTCAGGGGATCCGCACCCTCCAGGGGCTCAGCGCCTTCGGGTGGCGGGGGCAGGGACCGGCGCTGAAACCCAACCCAGAAATCTCCGGCACCATGAAATCCCCGCATCAGACCCTTCGTCCGTTCCGCCTCGCGGCTGCTGCGCTTGCCCTCCTTGCAAGTTCCACCGGCCCGCTCGCCAGGGCCCAGACCGCCGTCCCGCAGGCGCAGCAACGCCATTTCAACTCCCCCGACGAGGCCCTGAAGGCGCTCAAGATTGCGACCATGGCCGGCGACAGGACCGCGATCGACGCGATCTTCGGGCCGGACGTGAAGGACCTCCTGTCGGGGGACCCCAGGCAGGACGCCATCGAGTTCGCGTCGTTTGCCAAGTCGCTTGGGCAGTATGCGCAATGGGTCCGGAAGGCGGACGACCGCTTCGTCCTTGATATCGGCGACCAGAACTGGCCGATGCCCATCCCGCTCGTCGGCGGGGCCGGCGCATGGCATTTCGACACTGCGGCCGGAAAGGAAGAGGTTCTCAACCGGCGCATCGGCGAGGACGAGATCAATGCGATCGGCGTCTGCCGGGCCTATGTCCAGGCCCAGCGCGAGTACGCGGCCGAGGACCGCGACGGTACCGGGACCCTCAAGTACGCCCAGCGGCTGAAGAGCGCGCCCGGGTCCAAGGACGGGCTCTATTGGCCGGTGGCTCCCGGAGAGGACCCGAGCCCCTTCGGGCCGCTGGTGGCGGACGCCCGCGCCGAGGGATACGGCGGCAAGACGGCCGAGGGCGCCCCGCAGCCCTACAAGGGATACCATTTCAGGATCCTCACGGCACAGGGCGCGTCGGCGCCGGGCGGGGCCTACAATTTCATCATCAACGGCAACATGGTCGCGGGATTTGCCCTGGTCGCGTTCCCGGCCCACTGGGGGGAGTCCGGCGTCATGACCTTCATCGTCAACCAGTGGGGCAAGGTCTACGAGTGCAACCTTGGCGAGCACAGCTCGGAGATAGCCGGCGCGATGGACAGTTTCGACCCGGACGCCGGCTGGAGCCCGGTGCCCGCCCAGTAATCGGGGGGGGTGACCCGGGCCCCGGGGGTGCCCCAAAAAGCCGCTGTCAACCGGCGGATTTTTTGTGCACGCTTCCGGTCCCGTGAAGGCCTCCGACTTTTTCACACTCCCCGATTCGCTCGCCGAGTTTCGCCCGTTTTTCAGCGCGGACGCCGCGCCGTGGGAGTGGCTGGGGCAGATCGGGCCCGCGCTGGCCGCCCACCGGTTCGGCACGAAGCCCCCGAAGGTGCCCCCGGGCGTCCACATTGAGGGCCCGGTCCACATCGACCCGAGCGTTTTGCTCCCCGCGCACGCGACCCTCATCGGCCCCGTCTGGATAGGCGCCGGGACGCAGATCCGGCCAGGCGCGTTCATCCGGGAGAACGTGATCGCCGGGAGGGGATGCGTCCTCGGAAACGCCTCCGAGTTCAAGAATTGCCTCCTGATGGACGGTGTCATGGCACCGCACTTCAACTATGTCGGTGACTCGGTCCTGGGAAACAGGGCCCACATGGGGGCCGGTGCGATCTGCTCCAACTACCGCCTGGACCACAGGACAGTGGTCGTGCACCTCCCGAAGGGCTCCATCGACACGGGCCTGCGGAAGTTCGGGGCGATCCTGGGCGACGAGGCCGAGGTCGGCTGCAACGCCGTCCTCAATCCGGGCACCCTCCTCGGCCCCAGGTCTCTCGTGATGCCGGCCATCGCCTTCGGGGGCGTCCTCGCCCCGGCGACGATCGCCCGGGTCCGCCACCAGGTCACCCTCATTCCCCGCAAGGCCTGACATGCGAACGCTCACTGGAATTACCCCGTCCGGCACGCTCCACGTCGGCAACTACTTCGGCGCGATGCGGCCGGCAATCGAGGCCCAGGCGAAGGGCGACTGCTTCTATTTCATAGCGGACTACCACTCGATGACCTCGGTCACCGACCCGGCGGAGCGCAGGGCCCTCACGTTCGGGATCGCTGTGGACTGGCTGGCCTGCGGCCTCGACCCGAAGAGGTGCGTGCTTTGGCGCCAGAGCGACGTGCCCGAGGTGTGCGAGCTCACCTGGCTCATCGGGAGCCTGACCCCCATGGGGCTCCTTGAGCGGGCCCACAGCTACAAGGACAAGGTGTCAAAGGGCGTCTCCCCGAACTTCGGCCTCTTCGCCTACCCCGTGCTGATGGCCGCTGACATCCTCCTCTTTGACACCAACGCGGTTCCCGTCGGCCAGGACCAGAAGCAGCATCTCGAGATGGCCCGGGACATCGCGGCCAAGTTCAACCAGACCTACGGCGAGACATTTGTCGTGCCGGAACCCGTCATACGGCCCGAGGTCGCGGTTGTCCCGGGCACCGACGGGCAGAAGATGAGCAAGAGTTACGGCAACACCCTTGAGATCTTCGGCGAGGAGAAGGCGCTCCGCAAGAAGGTGATGTCCATCGTGATGGACAGCCGCACGCCGGCCGAGGCCAAGCCCGATGCCGAGAAGAACATCTGCATCCAGCTCCTCCACCTTCTCGCCCCCTCCGATGTGGCCGCCGACCTTGAGTCCCGGCTCCGTGCCGGGGGGCTGGGGTACGGTGACCTGAAGAAGGCGCTTTTCGAGCACTGTTGGAATTTCTTCGCGCCCGCGCGGGCCCGCCGGGCCGAGCTCCTTGCAGATCCCGGCTATGTGGACCAGGTGCTGAGGGAGGGGGCCGAGCGCGCCCGCTCCGTTGCCTCGGTCGTCGTCAAGCGGGCGCGCCGCGCGGCGGGCCTCGGCCAAGCTTAGATCACCTGGACCGCCGGCGGCCCGATCCGGGTGATGGCATCCATGATCCGGCCCGCGGTCCTCGCATAGCGCTCCTTTCCGTCGGCCGGGTGGTCGAAATCCTGCGGCGCGAGCGGGCTCCCGTACGCGACCGAGACGGGGGAGCCCAGCCGGAGCCTGCCGCCCCTCCCGAAGGCCTCGAAGGAGCCGAATATCCGGGCGGGCACCACCGGCACCTGCGCCTTGCACGCGATGAGCCCGACCCCCGGCCTGGGCGCCTGCAGCTCGCCGCTTGGCGAGCGGGTTCCCTCGGGGAAGACGATGACCACCCGGCCGTGGGACAGGGACCTGAGCACGCGCTTGATAGCGTCCAGGCTCATCCCGCCGTCCCGGTCCACCGGGATGGTGCCCACCGCGTCCAGCCACCAGGCGGCGACACCTGGCTTCCAGAGCGTGCTCCGCGCAAAGAAGCTCACCTGGCGCTGGAGGAACAGCCCGACAATCGGGGGATCGAGGTGGCTCGCGTGGTTTGCGGCAACGATGAAGCCCCCCGTCCTGGGGAGGTTCTCGAGGCCGGCGACGTCGCCGCGGAAGAACATCTGGTACACGAGCCGGCTCAGCCCGTGGAAGAGGCCGTAGACCGGCTCCATCTCGGCGGGGTTTCGCCTCATGGCGATCCGATCCGGGCTGCGATGGCGGAGGCCATGCGCTCCGCAACCTCGGCCACCGTCATGCGCGTGGTGTCGATGTGCACCGAGTCGGTCGGCCTCGTGAGGGGCGACGCCTTCCGGGAGGAATCGAGCCGGTCCCGTTCGGCCACCTTGTCCTCCTGGCCCTGCCTTTCCCTCCGGCGCTCGCGCTCCGAGCTGTCGGCGGAGAGGAAGAACCTGAAGTCGGCGTTGGGGAAGATCGCGGAGCCGATGTCGCGACCATCCATGACCAGCCCTGCGAAGCCCGCGTCCCTGGCAATGTCGGCCTGGCCGCGCTGGTACGCGAGGAGGGCCGCGCGGAGCTCGGGAATCGCGGCGAAATGGGACACCGCGTCGTTGACCTCGCGGCTGCGGATCTCATCTCCCTGCAGCCGCCCGGATATCTCGATCCGCGCCGAGCGACCGGTGACCCGCGTCTCCAGGCGCATGTCGGCGAGGGCCGTCTTGACAGACGCCAGGTCCCCCGGGGATGCCCCCCGCCGCAGCATCTCCGCGGTCACGGCGCGGTAATAGGATCCGGTGTCGGCGTGGAGAAGGTTGAACCGCTCGCTCAGCGCGCGGGCCGTGGACGACTTTCCCGCGGCAGCGCCCCCGTCGATTGCGACTATGATGAAGGGCTTGGCGGGCATGGCCGGATCAGGCTTTCTGGGATTCCCTGCGGACATCCTCCAGCACGTCGAAGAACTCCGGAAACGTCTTGGCGCAGCAGGCCGGGTCCGCAATCGAGAGCCATGGGCTCCCGTCCCCCTTGAGGTCATGGCAGCCGAGGACCGCGAAGCTCATCGCGAACCTGTGGTCACCGTGCGTGGCAACGGCGGCCCCGGCGGCCAGCGGCGCGGGGCGGATCTCCAGCGAGTCCTCCGTTTCGAGGACGCCCTGGCCGAGGCCCCTGAGCTCGACGGCCATCGCGGACACCCGGTCCGTCTCCTGCCTTCGGGTGTGCGCTATCCCGGTGATGCGCGTCGGCCCGTCCAGCAGCGGAGCGAGGGCCGCGAGGGTGGGGAAGGTGTCCGAGAACCCCGAGAAGTTTTCCGAGATGCCGACACGCCGGCCGCCCGCGGCGAACGCGACGGAGATCCCGCCTCCCGCGGCCGACACCGTCGCGCCGCAACGCGCAAGGACGTCAAGAAACCGGACGTCGCCCTGGAGGCTCTCGCCGGCCGGCACGAGACCTTTGAGGCCAAGGGCTCCGCCCGAGACCAGCGGCAGGGCCGCGAAATACCCCGCAGCGGTCGCGTCCGGCTCGATGGCGTAGGACCCGGGCGAGCGGTAACCGCCGGCGCCCACCGCAATCGATCCATCCGTCCGTCCGGCGCCGGGATCGGCGAGGCCGAACTGGGACATCTGGCGCGCCGTCATCCGAACAAAGGGCATTCGGACGCCGCCCACCGGGGTCACGGTCACCGGCTTCCCGGCGAGCGGCGCCACCATCAGTAGCGCCGAGAGCATCTGGCTGCTTTCGCCGGCGTCGATGCGGACCGCGCCGCCGCTGAGTCCGCGCGCGCGGACCTCCACAGGCAGAAATCCCTCGACCCCCAGGCACCGGATGTCGGCGCCCAGCTCGCGGAGCGCGTCAATGAGGCCCCTCATGGGCCTTTCCCTCATCCGGGGGACGCCGTCCAGCCGAAACACCCCCCGCCGTGCGGAGGCGCAAAGTGCCGTGAGGAACCGGGCCGCCGTCCCCGCCAGGCCCACAAAGAGGCTGGCCTCGGCGGCGGGTATCTCCCCGCCTTGGCCGGCGACCCTGATCTCGCGCCGACCCTCGTCCCCTCGAACCGCGAAACCCAGCTGCCGGAGGGCCTCCGCCATGATCATGGTGTCCTCGCTGAAGAGCGCGCCCGTGAGGGTCACGGGGCCGTCGCAGAGCGCCGCGAGCAGCATCGCGCGGTTTGTCAGGCTCTTCGAGCCCGGGACGGTGGCGCTGCCGCGTACGGGCCGTGTAAGTGGCCTTACCGCAATGAGATCGGGCAGGAGCGTCACGGCGATGGTCGAAACCTGTCGCGGTAGGCGCGCCCCCTCTCCAGCCGGGCCGCGACCTCGATGAAGTCGCGGTTGGCGAGCGCGGCCTGGAGGCCCTGGAGCTCGTCCTGGAAATGCCTAAGGGCGCGTACGACCTCATCCCGGTTCTCCTCCAGGATCGCCTTCCAGAGCTTTGGATCCGATGCCGCGATCCGGGTCGTGTCCCTGAGCCCACCCCCCGCATAGTTGCGCCATGCGTGGTCGCGGGTGGCGAGGAATGAGCAGAGCGACGAGGCAAGCAGCTGCGGCAGGTGGCTGATGTGGGCGACGATCTCATCGTGCTTGTCGGGATCCAGGGTCACGACCTCCGCCCCGAGGTCCCTCCAGAATCGGACGACCTTGGTGACCGCCTCGTCCGCGCTCGAGGCGACAGGCGTCACGAAGCAGGTCTTTCCATCGAACAGGTCGGCCCTTCCATTTTCCCAGCCGGTCTTCTCCGACCCCGCCATGGGGTGGGCACCCACGAAATGCGCCTTCCCATGGAGGGCCACGTGCCCCAGCCGGGAAATCTCGCCCTTGACGCTTCCAACATCGCAGACGATAGCCCCCTCCTTCACGTGGGAGGCGATGCGGCGCACCAGGGGAAGGATCTGGTCCACCGGGGCCGCGATCACCACGAGGTCGGCCCCCTTTACCGCCTCCTCGGGCGACTCGCAAACCGCGCTGCACCACGCCTGCGCACCGAGGGCCAGCCTGGTCTCGGCCCGCCTGGCCCAAACCACGATCCGGCGCGCGGTGCCGCGGGCCCGCGCGGCGCGGGCCACGGAGCCCCCGATCAGGCCCGGGGCAAGGATTGTCAGCTGCTCCAGCATAGCCGCAAGGACGCAAAATCCCACCCTTCTGTCGAGCCGTTCGTGGGGTTGCGTTTTTTGGTTCTGTCGGGTTGCCTGTGCGCCTCCGAAATGGATACCCAAACCCCCCAGGGCACCGGTTATGACGCGCGTCCGCGCCGCGCTGTCGCGGCCATCCTCATCGTGATGGGCGTCTTCATCGTCTTGCCGCTTGCCCTCTATGTCCTTTCCATGAGGGGCGCGCACCCGGGCCCATGAACAAGACCCTCCTGCCAATCCGGATCGTGTTCGTGCTCCTGTGCACCGCAGCGGGCTGGCTCGTATGCTACACGGTGCGCGAGTGGGACAACTACCGCGTCACCGCCTCGGCGGTCGGATTCTGCATAGGGGCCCTCGTCGTGCTGGTAGACGTGATGCTCAAGGGGTTCTCGCTGCGCGGGCTCTCCGCGCTCACCTTCGGCATCGCGGTGGGATCGGTCATCGCGAACCTCGTGGCGACGTCCCCGCTCTTCGCTGAGGGCGACCCCGAGATGATATTCCTCGCCCGGCTTGGGCTGTTCCTGATCTGCCCCTACCTGGGCACCGTCATCGCGCTTCGCGGGAAGGACGAGTTCAACCTGGTCATACCCTACGTGCGGTTCGTCCCCCACGAGGTTGACGTCCCGCTTGTGGTCGTCGACACGAGCGTCCTGATCGACGGAAGGATCGCCCGGGTGTGCGAGACGGGGTTCCTGAGCGCCGCGCTCGTCATCCCGCGCTTTGTCCTCAACGAGCTCCAGACGATCGCCGATTCGACCGATCCCCTGCGCCAAGCCCGCGGCCGGCGCGGCCTTGACGTGCTGAACGCCTTGCGCGCGATCAAGACCCTGGACATCCGGATCACCGAGAGCGAGGTCGCGAAGAGGGAGGATGTCGACGCCAAGCTGGTCTTCATCGCCCAGTCCATGAGGGCGAAGCTGCTCACGACCGACTACAACCTCGCGAAGATGGCGGAATTCCAAGGGGTCCCGTGGCTCAACCTGAACAAGCTCTCCAAGTCGCTCCAGCCCGAGCTAATGATCGGGGAGAGGCTCGAGATCGAGCTGGTCAAGCCTGGCAAGGAGGACGGCCAGGCCATCGGATACCTGCCCGACGGCTCCATGGTAGTGGTGACCGGGGCCCGGCAGCATATCGGACAGCATGTCGGCGTCGAAATCATCAGCCTGCTGCCCACCGGGGCAGGCAAGATGATCTTCGCCCGCATGGGCAGCGAATCCGACCACGCACGGACTACCTAGGGGCGGGCGCCAAGATTGGTGTGGACTTGCCCGCTCGGGATTTGAGATAAACCCCGTTCCCCACGGGGCAGTAGCTCAGTTGATAGAGCGCGTCGTTCGCAACGACGAGGTCGTCGGTTTGATCCCGATCTGCTCCACCATCCTGGATCTCCGGATCTCGGATCTCCACCGTAGGTTGGGGACCGAAGGACCGTATCAGAGTTCAATTTTCGGTTTCAAGCCCAGCGGGCGGCTTACTCCAAGCGGACGGCTCTCGGGACTTGACAATGTTTACATTGTATACGACCATTCACCAATGCCGACAATTGTACAATCCTGCCGTATAGACGAGGATAACGCGGCATTGCTCTCCCGCCAAGCCAAGCGCCGGCATTTGGAGGTGTCCACCTTGAGCAGTCTCTATTTGAAGGAAAAGGCTCTGGAAGAGGAATATCCGGGCGTGGGGTTTCGCGACTCTATCGGCGGTCGGGAAGCGTATGTCCTTGGCCATCGTGTTGCTGTTTGGGAAGTACTGGAGGTCTACGGAGAGGCTAAGACTGTCGCAAAGACAGCCCGACATTTTCGCTGGCCGCCGGCATTGGTCCGCAGTGTGCTTGCATTTACCAAGGAATTTATGGCGGAGGTTAATAAACAACGGTTGGCCGAGATAGGCGCTTGAAGGCGCGACTCCTCGCAGACGAGAATACTTCGCACCGATTTGTCGCTGCGTGTCGCCGGATGCTGGTTGGCTTTCCGATCGTTCACATCTCGGATTGGGAGGACGGGGCATATTTGTCAGTGAAAGACCCGGCGCTGCTAATGGCTTTGCGCGAATCAGAGATGGTCTTAGTCAGCTTTGATCGCGCCAGCATCCCCATGCATGCGGGCGATCTCACGAGGGTGGGACTCGGGCATGGGGGTGTACTATTGTTCCGTCGCTCGGTATCTCCGATCGCTTATGGTGTGCAAGCCCGCTTGCTGCTGGATTTCTGGGAGTATGCGGCGAGTAAGGATTGGGCAGATCGTGTTGAATACCTGCCGCGCGATCCGCTTGCGCTACCTGCTTAACTCGGCACTGGCAGTCCGCGAAACCAGCGCCTTCCCCAGCCCCTCATGATTGCGATTGCCCTCTACATGACTGCGGCATTCGGCAGCGCCATTTTGCTTTTCTCCGCCGAAACGTTCTTCACAAAGCTGCTACTGCCCTTGCTCGGCGGTGCGCCATCTGTCTGGAACGCCTCGGTATTCTTTTACGAGCTTCTGGTGCTGGCCGCCTATGGATACGTGCACTGGAGCACGGCCCTGTTGGGTGTTCGTCGCCAGTTGCTCCTGCACGTCGCGTTGCTCTCCGCAGCGTTCGCCTTCCTGCCGCTTCACTTGCACGCGGGGGCCGCTCCTCCGCAGGATGCGGCCCCGATTCCGTGGCTGCTCTTGACGCTGACGTCGGCAGTGGCGGCCCCCTTGCTCCTGATCGCTTCCTCAGGTCCATTGTTGCAGTCGTGTTTCTCAAGCACAGATCACCCGGTGGCGAGGGACCCGTACTTCATCTACTCGGCGAGCAACGCGGGAAGCATGGCGATATTGATCGCCTATCCGGTCGTCATTGAGCCGTTTCTCACATTGTCACGGCAGACGCACGTGTGGACGTGGTGCTATGGCGCCGAGGTATTGTTGATCTGCGCGTGCGGAACCATTTTGTTGGGCTCCCGCACATCCGCGGCCGGTGCGCCAGCGACAGGCGTGGAGAGAGTCCCGCCCCGACGCACCGTGCCGACGGCGCTCAAGCGCACGGAGTGGGTCGTTCTGGCCTTTCTTCCATCGAGCATGTCGCTGGGTGTGACAACGTATATCTCAAGCGATATCGCCGTGATTCCACTGCTGTGGGTTCTTCCGCTTGCGATCTACCTGCTCACGTTCGCGATGGCGTTCGCGCGCAGACCACTGATCAGTATATCCGCTCTGCTTCGCCTCTGGCCGATTTGCGTGACGGCCGTTTGCATCACACTGCTCGGCAATGCCACTCTGCCG
The DNA here is from genome assembly GCA_035602635.1 of Opitutaceae bacterium. Classification (GTDB taxonomy): domain Bacteria; phylum Verrucomicrobiota; class Verrucomicrobiia; order Opitutales; family Opitutaceae; genus Palsa-1447. The sequence goes on from DATNLY010000316.1 coordinate 16,135, forward strand.
GTTGGCATTACGATAATTCTCCACATGTCCGCTCTGTTCGTCGCCGCGCTGCTCTGCCATAGCTATCTTTCTGGCGCAAAGCCGTCCGTGGATGGGCTGACAGAGTTTTACGTCTGGGTTGCTCTCGGCGGG
>DATNLY010000343.1:0-2343 GCA_035602635.1 Opitutaceae bacterium
GTTCAAGCGGCATGGCGCTATCCTTATTCTCGAAGCACAAGAAAGCCGTTCTTGCGCGCTGTCGCGACGACTACCCGACACGGATGCGTCAGAAATACGATCCGTTCTACCACGCCATGGATGCCCAGAAGGGCACGACCATACGGCTGGACGGCCGGGAGATGATCATGCTCTCGAGCAACGACTACCTGGGCCTCTCCTTCCACCCGAAGGTGGTCGAGGCCGGGCGCGCCGCGCTCCTGAAATGGGGCACGAGCACGACCGGCGCCCGCCCGTCGAACGGCTCCAGGACGTACCCCCTCGAGCTTGAGAGCAAGATCGCCGCGTTCCTCGGCCGCGAGGCCTGCCACATCCACGCCGCGGGCTACCTCTCGTGCCTTTCCAGCGTGGCCGCGTTCGCCCAGAAAGGCGACGTCATCCTGGCCGACAAGAACGTCCACTCGTGCCTCTGGGACGGCATCCGCCTCTCCAACGCCACGGTCGAGCGGTTCTCCCACAACAATCCCGACGACCTGAGGGAGGTCATCGCGACCGCGAGCCCCCAGGCCCCGAAGATGCTGGTCATCGAGGGGGTCTATTCCATGGAGGGCCACGTCGCGCGCCTCCCGGAGCTTGCGGAGATCGCGGAGGAGCACGGCTGCTTCACGGTGCTGGACGACGCGCACGGCTTCGGGGTCCTGGGCCGGCAGGGGCGCGGCACGGTCGACCACTTCGGCCTGAACGACAGCGTCGACGTGATCTGCGGGAGCCTGTCGAAGTCGCTCGCGAGCACGGGGGGGTTTGTCGCGGCCTCGAGGGACGTGATCGAATTCCTGCGAACCCATTCGAAGCAGACGATCTTCAGCGCCGCGATCAGCCCGAGCCAGGCCGCGTGCGCCCAGGCCTCGCTCGAGATCATGCAGACGGAGCCCGAGCACCTCGAGAAGCTCTGGTCAAACACGAAGAAATACCGGGCCATGCTCAAGGGCCTCGGGTTTGACACCTGGGAGAGCGAGACGCCGGCCGTGCCGATCGTCCTGGGCTCTAAGGAGCGCGTCTACCCGTTCTGGAAGGCCCTGCTCGAGAAGGGAATCTTCACGGTCATGGCCACCTCGCCCGCCGTGCCCGCCGGCAAGGACCTTATCCGCACCGCCGTCTCCGCGATGCACACGGACGAGCAGCTTGAGAAGATCGCGGCCGCCATGGCGTACGCGGCGAAGAGGCTCTAGGCATCCGTCGCCGGGCCCGGGTGCCCGGCGAGCGTCTCCCGCAGCGTCCGCGCAGCCCCGGCCCAGGTCGGCAGGGGCCTGGAGAGGGCCTCGGCCGCCAGCCGCCCTCGGAACGCATTATCCGTCAGCAGCCGCCGCAGGACGCCCTTCCATCCCGCAAGGCTGTTTCCCTCGACAACGGCGCAGCCGCCGCCGGAGGCGTTCTCCAGGAGCGGCGCAATGTCGCTGCAGGCGCACGGCACGCCCATCCACAGCGACTCCAGGAGCGGCAGGCCGCAGCCCTCGGCGATCGAGGCGAAGGCTGTGGCCCGCGCGCTCCGGACAAGGTCCGCGAGCGCCTCGTCGCCCAGATTCGAATGGTACCTCAGTCCCGGCCAGCGGTCCATCAGCTCGGCGATCCGGTTCTTCAGCTGTGCCCCGAAATGGGGGTTCACGCGGCCGACGAGATGGAGCTCCATCTCAAGGCCCTCCCCGCGCAGCGCCTCACAGGCCTCCACGATCACGGCCTGGTTCTTCCTCGGCTCAAGTATGCCGACGCAGACGATCCGCGGGGTTCGCACCGAGGCCGACGCGCTGGCGACGGTGGCGCGGGCCACCCCCTCCATGTCGGCCCCAAGGGCCAGCACCCCTACCGGGGGCGGCGCTGTCACCCCCTGCCACGCCCAGAAATCAAGCAGCTCCTGGCGGCTCGCGCGGGAGACGGCCCACACCCGGTCGAACCGGGAAAGGAGCTTCATGTAGGCCGGGTGGCGCTCGACGCTCCGCGGCCAGGTGATGTCCGGGTGCTTGATCGGGATCGCGTCGTGGTACACGGCGGCGAGCCCGCACGGGCGCTGCTCAAGGAAGGCGGTGAGCCCGGGCCTCTCGTGCTCCGAGAAGAGCTCGGTCGTCAGCAGCCAGTCGCCCTTGCCCGCGCCGTTCCACGGCCAGCTGGCCCCCTTCGCCGCCCCGCCCAGCTCGGCCTTGAGCCGCCGGCTCACCCGGGCGAGGCCCGACGGGTGGCTCCAGGACGCGGCGTTTGTCTCGTCAAAGAGGATCATTGGGCGGCCGCGGCCTCGAGGCGCCGCAGGAGGCGCTCCGTGTTCGTGCGCACGTTGAAGTTGTCCTCCACCCAGCCCCGAGCCGCCCTTCTCAG
>DATNLY010000014.1:0-15151 GCA_035602635.1 Opitutaceae bacterium
AAAGGGCGACCGCGCTCAGGGCTATCGCAAGGAGCGCCAGCCCGCCCGCAAGCCCCCCGAGTCCGAGCGCCGCAGCAAAGACGAAAAACTTGCCGAAGAACCCTGCGAGCGGCGGAATGCCCGCGAGCGACAGGATGAACACGGTCAGGCAGGCGGCCAGCAGCGGCGAACGCCTGTGGAGCCCGGCCAGGTCGGTGATGAGTTCGCAGCGGCCCCCCCGCTCGGCGGCGGATATCACCCCGAACGCCCCCACGGTCGCGAGGCCGTAGGTTGATGCGTAGTAGAACAGCGGCGCGGGACCGGAGCGGCCGGCCGCCATGACGCCGAGCAGCATGGCGCCCGCATGGCCGATCGCGGAATAAGCGAGCAGTCGGCGCAGGCTGGCCTGCGCCAGGGCGGCGAGGTTGCCAAGGACGAGCGAGGCCCCCGCAAGCAGCGCGACAGTCGGGAGCCATCCGGACCCGCCCGCGTGCGCCGCGGGATTGCCGGCGGCCGCGCCGAAGCCCGGCCACAGTAGCCGTGTGAAAAGCGTGAATCCCGCGAGCTTGGAGGCCGAGGCGATCAGGGCCGCGGAGGGCGCTGGCGCGCCCTGGTAGACGTCCGGCGCCCACAGGTGGAACGGGGCGGCCGCCACCTTGAAGCCGAAGGCGACAAGGACCATGACCAGCGCCACCAGGAGAAGCGGGCTTGCGCCCTGGACGGCGAGCTGCGCCGCGATCCGCGGCAGCTCGATCGAGCCGGTGACGCCGTAGATGAGGCTGAAGCCGAAGAGCAGGAACGCCGCGGCCATGCCGCCGAAGAGGAAGTATTTGAGGGCCGCCTCGGCCGACTCGGGCCGGCTGCGGTCGAAGCCGGCGATCACGTAGAGGGAGAGGCTCGCCAGCTCCAGCGCCAGGAACACGATGAGCAGCTGCTGCGCGGCCGCCATGAGCACGAGGCCGGTGGCCGCGAAGAGGATGACCGCCACGTATTCAGCGGGCTGACGCGAAGGGGCGGAGCCCCACGCCACGCCAAGCGTCAGTAGCGTCAGCGCCAGCACGCCGACGCGCGCGGCGACAGCAAGGGGGTCGAGGATCAGGACGCCGCCAAAGGCCGGCCCGCGCGCCCCAAGCCAGGCGTCCGCTCCTGCGGAGGCGACGGCCAGCGCCCCGACGAACAGCGCGAGCCGCTGTCGTTCGACGAGGGAGCGCGCGCGGAAGAAAGTGAGGTCCAGGCTGAGCACGGCCAGGGCGCCGAGCACGAGCGACGCCTCGGGGCGAAGCGCGGAAAGGAGCCCCGCATAGTCCGGTCTCATGGCGCGCCCCCCTTGAGGGCCGCCTGCAGGAGCGGCGACTGCAGCGCGGGGTTGATCCAGTCGAGGAGCAGGTCCGGCTTCAGCCCTATGAGGAGGGTGGCGCCGACCAGGAGCAGGGCGCCGGCCTTCTCGGCCAGGGTGATTGGCGCGAGGCTCAGGACCTGCTCGGCCGGGTGAGTGCCGCCGGTCGGCTGCGGACCGTCCATCGAGGCGAAGAAGCTCAGATGGATGGCGCGCAGCGTGAACGCGGCGGCAACCAGCACTCCCAGGGCGGCGACCGCCGCCCACTGCGGTCCGGCCCTCCATGTCCCGATCAGGATCGTCAGCTCGGCCGGAAATCCGCTGAAGCCGGGCAGGCCCATCGACGCAATCCCGGCGACCACGAACACCGCGGCGGCAAAAGGCAGGAGCCGGTGCAGCGGCATCCTGCGGAGGTCGGCGAGCATGCGGGTGTGCGTGCGGTCATAGACCATCCTCCCCACGACGGCGAAAAGCAGGCCGGCGATCACGCCGTGCGAGAACATCTGCAGCACGGCGCCGCTGACCGCCTGGGCGTTGGCGGCCGCCAGCCCGAGAAGGACGAAGCCCATGTGGCTCACGCTCGAGTAGCCGATGACGAACTTGAGGTCCTCCTGCCTCAGGGCGACGAGGCCCGCATAGACGATCCCGATGACCGCGAGCCACGCGATCGTGGGCTGCCAGAAGGCAAATCCGACCGGCGACAGCGGCAGCGCGACCCGGAGGCACCCGTAGGCGCCGAGCTTCATCACGACTCCGGCGAGCAGCATCGAGGCCGCGGTCGGGGCCGCGACGTGGCCGGTGGGCGCCCAGGTGTGCAGCGGAAAGATGCCGGCAAGGGTGGCGAAGCCGAAGAAGACGAGCGCGAACACGGCGATCTGCTGGTGGCGCGAGAGGGTCCCGGCGGCCTGGGCGAGCTCAGCGAAACCGAAGCCGCCCCCGTGGCCCACGGCATAGGCCCACAGAAGCCCGGCAAGCACCGCCGCGCTGCCCGCGAAGGAGTAGAGGGCGAGCTTCATCGCGCCGTACTCCCGGTTCGTCGAGCCCCAGATCGCGATCAGGAAGTACTTCGGGACGATGGCGATCTCGTAGAAGACGAAGAGCAGGAGCGCATCCGCGCTCAGGAAGACGCCGTAGACCCCCGCCACCAGGGTGAGGAACAGCGCGAAGAACTCGCCGGTGCGCTCCTCGATGTTCCACGAGAAGAGGACTCCCGCCGTCGACACAAGCCCCGTGAGCACGAGGAGCGTGAGGCTGATCCCGTCGGCGGCGAGATGGTAGCGCACCCCCATCGAGGCAATCCACGGGCAGTCGACGAGCGTCTGAAGCCCCGGTCCGGGGACGAAGCGGGCACCGGCCAGGAGGGTCAGGGCCCAGGCGGCGGCCGCCGTCAGCAGGGCCGTCCACCGCGCCAGGGCGCGTGAGCGCAGGCCGGCGGCCAGCGACAGGAGGGCGCCGGCCAGCGACACGTAGATCGTCCAGGGCAGCAGGCTCATGGCAGCGCCAGGTGGTTGGCCCACGAGGTGATGAGCGGGTTAAAGAGGCCGGTCATGAGCTGCGGGAGCACGCCGAGGACGAGCATCAGTGCCACCAGGGGGCCGAGGACCGCGAAGTCGAGCCCGGCCGCGTCGGGAAATTCCCCCGCGGCCGCGCCGGCGCGCGGGCCGTGGAAGACCCTCTGCCAGAAGGTGAGCAGGAAGATGGCCGTGGCGAGGAGGCCGAGGCAGGCCGTGACGGCCGCCCAGGGCGCAAGGCCCCAGACGCCGCGGAAGATCAGGAATTCGCCGACGAAGCCGTTGAGCCCCGGGAGGCCGAGCGACGAGAACATAGCGACGGCGCACAGCCCGGCGAAGACGGGCGCCGCCGTCTGCACGCCGCCAAAGTCGCCGATGCCGCGCCGGCCTCCGGCGCGGGCCTCGAGCAGGCCGACGCAGTAGAACAGGGCGCCCGCCGAGAGGCCGTGGTTGAACATCTGCAGGAGCGTGCCGCTGAGCGCCGCTGCGGCGGCCTCGCTCGTGAGCCCGGATCGGCCGGTGGCCGCGCAGACGGCGAAGAGGGCGAGCAGGCAGTAGCTGACGTGGTTCACCGACGAGTAGGCGACCATCCGCTTCAGGTCCGTCTGGCGCATCGCCGCGAAGGCGCCCAGGACGACGCCCCCCAGGGCGAACCACAGCAGCGGCACGGCCGCCGCGTGAAGGGGGCCGGGAAAGAGCGGCCAGAGCACGCGCAGGAACCCGTAGACGCCCATCTTCGACATGACCCCGGTCAGGAACATCGAGACGCCGGTGGGCGCCTCGGCGTAGGCCGGCGGCAGCCACGTGTGGAAGGGGAAGAGCGGCACCTTCACCGCGAATCCAAGGAACACCCCGAGAAACACGGCCTGCGGCCAGAACCCGCCGAGCGACGCCAGCCTGGCCGCAAGCGTCCCGTCGGCGCCGAGCGGCGCGAGCTCGGCGAAATCAAGCGTGCCGGTGGCGGCGAAGATCGCGGCGAAGCCCAGGAGGAGGAACGCGCTGCCTCCCATGGTGTAGACCACGAACTGGTAGGCGGCGCGCGCGGCCCCGGGGCCCCCCCACAGCTTGATGAGGAAATACGCGGGGATGAGGCTCAGCTCCCAGAAGATGAACCAGTGGAAGAAATTGAGCGCGAGGAAGACGCCGAGGGCGGAGCCCTGCAGGACCAGGAAGAGCAGGCCGAAGGCCCGCGGGTCGCGCTCCTGGCGCCAGGAGGCGAGCAGGCTGGCCGGCGCCAGGATCGCCGTCAGCAGCACGAGCACGAGGCTCAGCCCGTCGAGGCCAAGGTGGTAGCGGACGTTGAGCGCCGCGATCCAGGCGTGGCTCTCGACCAGCTGGTAGCCTGTCGACCCGCGGTCGAACAGCCCGAGGGCCGCGGCGCCCAGCCCGAGCGTCGAGAGGCTGAACAGCATCGCCAGCGCCCGGCAGGCCGGCGCCCCGAGGCGCGGGAGGCACGCCAGCAGGAGCGCGCCTACCCACGGGACGAAGATGATCAGGGAGAGGACCGGGACCGGGCTCATGGGCGTCCCCCGAAGAGCGCGAGAAGCGCGAGCACCGCGAAGGCCACCGCCAGGGTCCGCAGGTAGCCGTGCGCCTCGCCGGTCTGCGCGCGGGAATAGGCGCGCCCGGCGCCGCGCAGCCTTTCGCTGACCGAGTTGAACCCGGCATTGAGGCCGGCCTCGTCGACCCTCCGGTTCGCGGCGCCCGTGGCCTCGCCGAGCCACGCCAGGAGCCCTACCGCGCCTCCCCAGGCCCGGCGCTCGAGGAAATCCGCCATCGCGGCGGCGAACGCGTTCAGGCGGCCGAACGTGGCGGCGTAGAGGCGGTCGAAGTCCATCCCGGCCCCGAGGAAGGAAAAGAGCCGCGGCGCGGCCGCGGCGAGCGGGTCCGGGGCGGAGGCGGAGGCGCGCGGCCGGCGCCCATAGAGCGCCCAGCCGGCCCCCAGGCCCACGGCCACGAGCACGATGGACAGCGACATCAGGGCCCCGCCGTCGAGGAGGGAGCGGGCGGGGATCGCCTCGCCGGCAAGCTGCGACTGCAGCCAGGGCCACGCGGGCGTGCCGACGAATCCGAGGGCGACGGCGCCGACCGCCAGCACGACCAACGGGACCGTCAGCACCGCGGAGCTCTCCCGTGCATGGGCGGCCCCGGGCGAGCGCGGCGCGCCCCCGAAGACCTCGAACAGGAGCCGCGTCATGTAGAACGCGGTCAGGACGACTCCCGCCAGGCCGGCGTAGAGCGGCAGGCGCGAGACGTCCCACTCGGAAGCGGCGTGCAGGATTGCCTCCTTGCTCCAGAACCCGGAGAACAGGAACGGCACGCCGGAGAGCGCCATCATGCCGACGGCAAAGGTGGCGAACGTCGTGCGCATCGGCCGGCGCAGCCCGCCCAATTCGCGGATGTCCTGCTCGTGGTGGACCGCGTGGATCACGGAGCCGGCCGCCAGGAACAGGAGGGCCTTGAAGAAAGCGTGGGTGAGCAGGTGGAAGACGGCCGCAACCCACGAGCCGACCCCGATCGCGAGCATCATGTAGCCGAGCTGCGAGATCGTGGAATAGGCGAGGACGCGCTTAAGGTCGCTCTGGGCGACCGCCATGGCGGCCCCCATGAGCGCGGTTACGGCGCCGATGCCCGCCACGACCGTGAGGGCATGGAAGGGCACGGAGGCCAGCGCCTGGTCCGCCGAGACGAGGGGGAAGACGCGGGCGATCAGGAAGACGCCCGCCGCGACCATGGTCGCGGCGTGGATCAGGGCGCTCACGGGCGTCGGGCCCTCCATGGCGTCCGGGAGCCAGACGTGGAGCGGAAACTGGCCGGACTTGCCCGCGGCCCCGCAGAAGACCAGGAGGCCGATCGCCGTCGTCACGGCGAGCCCGCATGCCATCGTCTGGGTGGCGAGGTCTCCCAGGACGCCCGCCTCGAGGACGCCCCTTCCCCCGTCGTAGAGGAGCAGCGAGCCGGTCGCGTCGTAAAGCCAGACCATGCCAAGCAGGAAGCCAAGGTCGCCGATCCGGGTCGTGATGAACGCCTTCTTCGCGGCCGCCGCCGCGGCCGGCTTGTGGAACCAGAAGCCGATCAGCAGGTACGAGGCCAGCCCCACCAGCTCCCAGCACACGAAGAGGAGCAGGAGGCTGTTGCTGATGACGACGCCGAGCATTGACGCGGCGAAGAGGCTCAGGAAGCAGAAGAACCGGCCGAAGCCCTCGTCGGCCTCCATGTAGCCCAGGCTGAAGACGAAGATCAGCAGCCCGACGAGGCTCACCATCACGCACATCAGGGCGTTGAGCGGGTCGAGCAGCCACCCTATCCAGACCGCGCCGTTGCCGAGGTCGAACCAGGGGAAGTTATAGGCCAGGTGCCGGGACGGGGTCGCGAGCGCCCCGACCAGCGCGGCGCACGAGAGGACGAGCGAACCGGCCATCGCCGCGACCGCCGCGCCCGCGGCCAGCCGGCGGGAGCCCCGCGGGGCGAAGGCCCCGAGGCCCGCCGCCAGGAGCGGGAGCGCGGGGATGAGCCAGAGGTAGGCGACGGGAAGCTGCATCGGTTCAGCCCTTCAGGCGCGTCGCCTCCGCGAGGCGTATGTTCCTCTGGTGGCGGTAGACCGCGATGATGAGCGCGAGGCCGACCGAGGCCTCGGCGGCGGCGACGGCAATCGAGAAGAGGACGAAGACCACGCCCGTGGCGGGAGAGGGGCCCGGGCCAAAGCGCCAGAACGCGATGAAGTTCAGGTTTGCGGCGTTGAGCATGAGCTCGAGGCCGAGGAGGACGAGGATGCTGTTGCTGCGGGCCAGGGCGCCGGCCAGCCCGACGGCGAAGAGCACGCTCGAGAACGCGAGGCACATCGAGAGCGGGTTCATGGCGCTGGACCGGGTTTTTCGGGCCGCTCGCCGGCGGCGAGCACGACGGCGCCGATGAGGGCCACGGTGAGGAGGACGCCGACGGCGAGGAGGGCTGCGCAGTGCGGCCCCATGAGCAGGAGGCCGAGCTGGCGCACGCTGACCGACGGGACCGGGGCAGGCACGACGGCAAGGGGCGTGGCGGCCACCGCCGCCAGGAGCACGGCGCCGACCGCGGCGGCCGCAAGCACGGCATAGAGGGCGCGTCTCGCGGGGACCCGGTCGGCGGCAAGGTCCTCCCGCGAGCGGCCCGTCAGCAGGACGGCGAACAGCACGGCCATCGAGATGGCCCCGAGGTAGATGAGCAGCTGGGCGAAGGCCACGAACTCGGCGCCCGCCCACAGGAAGAATGCCGCCACGCCGGCCCAGCTGACGGCGAGCATCAGGACGCAGTGAAGCAGGTTTCGCCCGGCCATCGCCGCGGCGGCTGCGGCGACGGTGGCAAGGGCGATGAGGGCGAGGACGGCGTTCATGCGTAACGGTAGGTCCGGGGCCCAAGGTCCCCGCTCAACCCCCGGCCCAGGAGGAGGGCCGGGACGGCGGCCAGGGCGAGCGCCACGGCCCAGCGCAAGAGCTGGAGCGGGCCCTCCCACGGGGCGCTCAGCGACCAGAATGCGGCCGTCCCGAGGTTCACGAGCGCGACCGGGACGAGGAACTTCCAGGCGAGGCGGGTCAGCTGGTCGACGCGCAGGCGCGGCAGCGTGGCCCGCACCCAGATGAAGCCGAGGAGCAGGGCGAGGAGCTTGGCCGCGAACCAGGCGTACGAGGGGATGAATTCGAGGGCGGCAACCGGGGCCTGCCAGCCCCCGAGGAAGAGCGTCACGGCCATGCCACTCAGCGCGCACATGCCGAAGTACTCGGCCATGAAGAACAGGGCGTACTTGAAGCCCGAGTATTCCGTGAGGTGGCCGGCGATGAGCTCGCTTTCCGCCTCCGGCAGGTCGAAGGGCGAGCGGTTGGACTCGGCGAGGGCGGAGACCATGAAGACCGCGAAGGCGACGGCGCCCCAGGGCGTGAACACAAGCCAGCGCGGGACAAGGTCCCATTTCCAGCCGGACTGCGCCGCGACGATCCCCGAGGCGGAAAGGGTCCCCGTGGCCAGGGCCACAGGCACGAACGAGAGGAGCAGCGGCAGCTCGTAGCTTATCAGCTGCGCCAGCGCGCGCATGGACGCGAGCAGCGAGTACTTGTTGTGGCTCGCCCAGCCGGCCATGAAGACCGCCAGCTCCGCCCCGGAGCTTGCGGCAAAGAAGTAGAGGACGGCCGCGTCGAGGTCCACGGGCACGAGGTCGCGCCCGTAGGGGATGACGGCGAACGTGAGGATTGAGAACGCGAGGAGCGCCACGGGCGCAAGGAAGTGGAGCACAGGATCTGCTGCCCTCGGGACGATGTCCTCCTTCGTCAGCATCTTGATGCCGTCGGCGAACGGCTGCAGGAGGCCGAACCAGCCCGTGCGGTTGGGGCCTGGCCGGTTCTGCACGCGGCCGAGGATCTTCCGCTCGGCCAGGGTGAGGAACGCGAACAGGAGCCCGAACACGGCGAGTATCGCGATGATGTCCAGGAGGGAGTTCGCGGCCCAGCGGGCCTGCCCAGGCAGGAAGCCGGTGAGCCAGTCGCGCACGAGGACCGGGGCGCGCTCCAGGGCGGAGTCTTGGGCCGGGGCGCTCACGGTGCGGGCGGGGAGGGCTTGGGCGCCTCGGCCCCCGGCGCGGCGGGCGCCGCCGCGGGGGCGGCAGGCGCGGGCTTTGGGGCCGCCTTGGCGGCGGCGGCCGCCCGGGCCTTCTCCTCGGAGGCCTTGCGCGCGGCCGCGAGCCGGCCGTCCACGGCCGCTGCCTCCGTGGGGTGAATCCCGTGAAAGTAGCTGTTGGGCTTGGCCAGGGCGTGCTTGTCGAGCAGGAGCCCCTCGAACCGGTTCGTCGTCGCAAGCTCGAAGACCTGGTCCATCTCGATCGCGTCGAACGGGCAGACCTCGACGCAGATCTGGCAGCTCATGCAGACCGAGGTGTCGATGTCAAAGACGGCCGGGAAGATCTGCATCTTCCCGTTGGCGTCGGGCTTCTTGTCGCGGCTCTTCTCGATGTAGATGCACTGCGGCGGGCACTCCTTCTCGCAGATCTGGCAGGCGACGCACCGCAGCGTCCCCATCGGGTCCTCCGCGCTCTCGCTGACGAGGAAGGGGAAGTTTCGGTAGGCCTCCGGGAGCTTCGTCCGCTCCTCGGGGTACTGTGTCGTGACGAACCGCTTGGGGTCGTGGAAGCTGCCCACGAGGTTCCTGGCGGTCACCCTGAGCCCTTGGAGTAGTCCGGTGCCGAGCATGGGGAACAGGGTCAGCGGTCGACCTCGCCCAGGACGATGTCGATGCTGCCCAGGATGACCACCGTGTCGGCGATGGTGTGGCCCAGGCACAGGTCCTCGAGGATTGTCAGGTTGATGAGCGACGGCGGGCGCACGCGGTACCGGTAGGGGTTGGGGCCGCCCTCGCTGATCAGGTAGAATCCGATCTCGCCCTTCGGCCCCTCGATGCGGCTGTAGACCTCGCCGGGCTTCGCCCGGAATCCCCGGATCTTGGCCTTCGGGTCCATGACGGGCCCGCCCGGGATCCCGCGCAGGGCCTCCTGCAGGATCCGGATCGACTCCCGCATCTCGAGCACGCGCACCATGTAGCGGTCGTAGACGTCGCCGTGCGCCCCCAGGGGGACGCGGAAGGCGAAGCGCGGGTAGACGCCGTAGCCGTCGACCTTGCGCAGGTCGTAGTCGACGCCCGAGGCGCGCAGCACCGGGCCGGTGACGCCGGCGCTGACCGCGAGCGCCGCCGGGAGGCGGCCGACGCCCTGCGTGCGCGCCATGAGGATCTCGTTTCCCGTGAGAAGGGCCTCGAACTCGTCGAGGAAGCGGCCGTAGCCGTCGGCCAGGCTGGCAGCGGCCCCAAGCCAGGCGGGCGTCGCGTCGGTGCGGCAGCCCCCGAAGCGCTGGAAGTTGCACATCATGCGCGACCCGCTGAGCGACTCGAAGAGGTCGAGGATCTTCTCGCGCTCCCTGAAGGCGTACATGAGGGGGGTCCCGCTGGCGCCGCTGTCCTGCAGCAGGAAGCCCGCGAGGCAGGTGTGGTTGAGCAGGCGTGTGAGCTCCGCGAGGATGACCCGCAGGTACTCGGCGCGCTCCGGCACGGCCTGCCCGCTCAACCTCTCCACGGCGAGGGCGTAGGCCCAGTTGTTCGTCATCGAGCAGAGGTAGTCGAGCCGGTCGGTGTAGGGCATCGACGAGAGGTAGGAGGTGTTCTCGCCGATCTTCTCGTGGTTGCGGTGGAGGTAGCCGAAGACGGGCTTGAGCCTCGTGACGGTCTCGCCGTCGAGCGTCGCGACCATGCGGAAGACGCCGTGGGTCGACGGGTGGTGCGGCCCCATCGACACCTCCAGGAGGTCGCCGTGGAGCTCGTCGCGGACGGAGCGCACCGTCGGGCCGGCGGAGGGCGTCAGGGGCGCAATCTCTGAGACGCTCACGGCGCGGGGCCCTCCTTCGCGGCCGTTGCGGCCGGTGCCGCCGGATAATGGCGGCGGGCCTTCGGGAGCACCTCGCCGTGGGGCGTCGGCTCCCACTCGTAGTCGTCGGGCTCGGAGTAGTCCTTGCGCATGGGGTGGTCCTTGAACTCGTCCCACATCAGGATGCGGCGCAGGTCGGGGTGGCCGGCGAAGGTGACCCCGAAGAGGTCGAACACCTCGCGCTCCTGGAACTCGCACGAGCGCCACACGGGCGTGAGTGACGGCACGGTGACCTGGTCGCTCCGGTTGCCGGTGCGCAGGCGAAGGACGACGGGGCCGTGCTTCAGGGCCATCGAGTACAGGTGGTAGACGACCTCGAGGTAGCCGGGCTGGATGCGCGCCGCCTTCGGCCCCGCCTCCATGGCCGGGGCGCCGGCGGGATCGGGGGCCGCGGGCTTGGCCGCCTCGGCAATCTCGCGGTCGAGCCAGTCGACCCCCGTCACGTTGGAGCAGAAGTCGAGGCGCAGGCCCGGGTCGTCGCGGAGGAACCGGGCCAAGTCCGCGGCGTGGGACGCGCCGAGGAGGAGCGAATGCTGGGCCCCCGGCCCAGGGTTTGCGACCACGGCGACCGGCGCGCCGGGGAAGCGGGCGAGGAGCCGGTCGCGGATCTGCTCGGCGGTCTCCATGTCGGAAGGGGGGCTAGGCCCCCTCCTTGCGGACGAGAACGGGGGGCTGCCAGACCGCGGGATTCTTCGTGGGCACCAGGTCGTGCTCGCCGAATTGCGGCACCGGGTAGTCGCACGTCGTCCCGGCCTGCAGGTGGCGCGGCGCATCCGGGCCGGAGATGGACTGGCCCCGGATCTTCTCCTGCAGCTGCATGAGCCCGTGGAGCAGCGCCTCCGGCCGCGGCGGGCAGCCCGGGATGTAGATGTCGACCGGCACGAAGCGGTCGATCCCCTTGAGGACATTGTAGCCCTGCTTGAAGGGCCCGCCGGAGATGGCGCAGGCGCCCATCGCGATGCAGTACTTGGGCTCCGGCATCTGGTTCCAGAGGCGAACGACCGCGGGGGCCATCTTCTTCGTCACCGTGCCAGAGACGATGAGCAGGTCGGCCTGCCTCGGCGACGGGCGGAAGACCTCGGAGCCAAAGCGGGCGATGTCGAAGCGCGCCATGGAGGCCGCGATCATCTCGATCGCGCAGCACGCCAGCCCGAACTGCAGCGGCCATACCGAGTGGCTTCGGCCCCAGTTGTAGAGCTCCTCCATGCTCGTCAGCAGGATGCCGTGGCGGCGCAGCTCCTCGCGCTCGGCATCCGTCGGGACGGGGGGCGCTGGCGCGGCGTCGCTCATGTCATTTCCACTCGAGGTGCCCCCGGTGCCATGCCCAGACGAGCCCCTCAGCGAGCAGCAGGATGAAGGCCAGCATCGCCAGCATCGCGCCCGCGGGCAGCGCGCGGAAGGCCGCCGCGAAGGGCAGGAGGAACAGCACCTCCACGTCGAAGATCAGGAAGAGTATCGCGTAGAGGTAGTAGTGGGCCTTGAACTGTATCCACGAGTCGCCGGTCGACGGCACCCCGCACTCGTAGATCGCGTTCTTCACCTCGCTCGGCTTGCCGGGCTGGAAGAGCCTGAACCACAGCCGCGCAACCGCCAGGAGGGCGAGCGGGAACGCCACGGCAACGGCAGCGAACATCGCCAGAAACGCAAAGGGGTGGGGGTTCATTGAACTGACGCCAGAATAGCGAATTCGCGCCGACCTTGACTCACTGCTTCTTTGCGGAAGCTACGCATCAATTGCCCTGACTCTAGGAGCCGGAAACACTACGTCGACACCTTTCACGGCAGCCCGGCCGCGGACCCGTGCCCGCCCCGATCCTTCCTTCGTCTCGACAATCCGGCGGATGCGGGCGTAACGTTTGCGTCCGGTGCCCACCACGCAGAGCGCAACAACGAGTCCCCGCGCCCCCGGCCACTCCGGCCGCAGGGGCGGAGGCGGGCGGGGCGGGGCGATCGCGCCCGGGGGGCCGAGGCCTTGAAGATTGTCCACGCAGCGAGCGAACTCTACCCGTACATGAAGACGGGGGGCCTTGCCGACGCGGTGGGGGCCCTCACGGGGACCTTTGCGGACAAGGGCCACGAGGTCTCGGTCTTCCTGCCGGGATACCGGGACGCGCTTTCGCACCCGGGAGCCGCCGGCGCAGAGCGAAAGCTCCGGCTGAAGATCGAGATGGGCGACCAGTACCTCTCCGGGGACGTCCTCGCGTTCTCCCCGAGGAGGAACCTGACCGTGTACCTCATCTGCCGGGAGGAATTCTTCGACCGGAGCTGCCCGTACGGCAACGGGGAGCGCGACTACGAGGACAACGCCGACCGGTTCACGTTCTTCTGCAAGGGCGTCGTCGAGACGATGCGCCTCGCGGACCTTGGCGCGGACATCGTGCACACCCACGACTGGCAGGCGGCCCTTGTGCCCCTGCTCCTGCGAGAGGCGGAGCGGCGCTTCGCGGTGACGCTCGCGATGAAGACGATCTTCACCATCCACAACATCTCGTTCCAGGGGCTTTTCCCTGCGGCGTCCTTCCAGAGGACCAACCTGCCCGAGGAGCTGTTCGGGGTGGACGGGCTCGAGTACTACGGGCAGGTGAACATGCTGAAGGGGGGGATACTGTTTTCGGACCGCATCACCACGGTGAGCCCCCGGTACGCGAAGGAGATCCAGACGCCCGAGTTCGGATGCGGCATGGAGGGCGTCATCCAGACCCGTGCCGACGACCTCTCGGGCCTGATCAACGGAGTGGACACCGCCGTCTGGAACCCGGCGAACGACCGGATGATCCCCGCCCGGTACTCGGCCGCCAGCCTCGCGGGCAAGAGGGCCTGCCGCAGCGCCCTCCTGGCGCACTGCGGGTTCGACCCGGCGTTCTCCGGCCCGGTGTTCGGGATGATCTGCCGGCTCACCGAGCAGAAGGGGGTGGACCTGGTGCTTTCGAACGCCGACTTTTTCGCCGCAGGGGGGTGCCGGCTCGTCGTGCTGGGCACCGGGGACCGGAGAATCGAGGCGGATGTCCGCAGCATGGCGAACGCCTCGCCCGCGTCGGTGTTCATGTGCGCAAGGTACGACGAGGCGATGAGCCACCTCGTCGAGTCCGGCTCCGACTTCTTCCTGATGCCGTCCCTGTTCGAGCCGTGCGGGCTCAACCAGATGTATTCCCAGGTGTACGGGACCGTGCCGGTCGTGAGCCGCGTGGGCGGCCTCGTGGACACGGTCCGCGACGTCGGCGAGGACGCCTCGGGCGGCACGGGCATCCTCTGCGAGCCGAACCCGGAGGCGCTCCGCGAGGGGCTCGATAGGGCGCTCCTGCTCTTTTCCAACAAGTCCCGGTACGCCGCGGTCCAGCAGCGCGGCATGGCGAGGGACTTCAGCTGGAAGACGGCGGCGAACGCCTATGAGGCGCTCTACCGCGACACGCTGTGAGGCCACGGCCGGCCCCGTGCGCCCCCGCAAATCATGGCGCTTGCGGTTTGGGTGAAGTCCATTGGGATTCCGCGATGCGCCTGGGCACCCAGGGTCCGACACCATGAAGATACTGATCGCCGGAGCGTCCGGCCTGATCGGCCGCTCGGCGGCCGCGGCGCTTCGGGGCGACGGCCATGAGGTCACGCGCCTCGTGCGGCGAGCCGCCGCCGCCGAGGACGAGGTGACCTGGGATCCCGCCGCCGGGTCTGTGCCCCTCGAGACCTGCCGCACGGCCGACGCGATCATAAACCTCTGCGGGGCGGACATAGCGTCGGGACGATGGACCGCGAGGAGGCGAAATGAGCTGCGGGCGAGCCGGATCGACACGACCCAGGCGATCGCGAAGATTTTCGCGGGCTGGGGCTCCGGGGAGCAGCGCTGGCCGACGGTCCTGGTGAATGCGTCGGCGACAGGGATCTACGGCGACCGCGGCAACCTTGAGCTCAATGAGTCGAGCGGCCCGGGGTCCGGGTTCCTGGCCGAGCTGTGCCGGGACTGGGAGAGCGCCGCGATGGCGGCGGGCGAGTCGGGTGTGCGCGTGGTCTGCCTGCGCTTCGGCGCGGTGCTCGCGCGAGAGGGGGGCCTTCTCCAGCGGATCGTCCCGTTTTACCGCGCGGGCCTGGGATGCCAGCTGGGCGCCGGCCGCCAGTGGATGAGCTGGATCGAGCTCGAGGACGCCGTCGGGGCGATCCGCCTTGTGCTGCGCGACTCCGCGATTTCGGGCCCGGTGAACGTGGTCTCGCCGATGTCGGTCATGAATTCCGCCTTCACGAGGGCCCTGGGCCGCGTATTCGGGCGCCAGCTGCCAATGCCCGTCCCGCCGTTTGTCCTGAGGCAGGTGTACGGCGCGATCGCCGACGAGGTGCTCCTTTCAAGCGCGCACGTGGTGCCCGCAAAGCTCGTCCGGTGCGGGTACCCCTTCAGGTACGAAAATCTGGAGGACGCTCTCTATCAGGCTCTTGCCATGGAGAAGGTCGACGAATGACGGTCAAAATCGTGCTTCCCATCGGGAGGGGCATCCGTATGTTCTTCCGACCCAATGGAGAAGACCCTCATCATCTTTAAGCCGGACTGCATGGAGAAGCGCCACGTCGGCAACGTGCTCGAGCGCTTCGAAAGGGCGGGTTTCTCGATCGTGGCCTGCAAGATGGTCCTGCTGACACCGAAGGTCCTGCGGGAGCACTACGCCCACGTGGCGAACCTGCCCTTCTATCCCGAGATCGAGGCCTTCATGAGCTCGCGCCCGGTGATCGCCATGGTCCTTGAGGGCCATTCGGTGGTGAAGAAGGTGCGCGCCCTGCTTGGGCCGACCGACTCGCGAAAGGCGCCGAAGGGGACGATTCGCGGCGATTTCGGGACCGAGATGATGAGGAACGTGGTCCATGCCTCGGACAGCGTCGAGAACGCCGAGACCGAGGTCGCGCGCTTCTTCG
>DATNLY010000023.1:0-3409 GCA_035602635.1 Opitutaceae bacterium
AGAAGAACGTCTTTCCCACGCCCTGGTGAAGGGAATTGACACCTATATAGAAACCGACACCGAGGAAGCCCGCGCCAAGCTAGGCCGTCCCTTGCTGGTGATCGAGGGCCCGCTGATGGACGGCATGAGCGTCGTCGGCGACCTCTTCGGGGCCGGCAAGATGTTCCTGCCGCAGGTCGTGAAGTCCGCGCGCGTGATGAAGAAGTCGGTGGCCTACCTCACCCCGTTCATGGAGGAGGAGAAGCGCAGGCTCGTCGCCGGGGGGGGTACCGCGCGCACCCAGGGCCGCATCGTGATGGCCACCGTGAAGGGCGACGTCCACGACATCGGCAAGAACATCGTGGGCGTCGTCCTCGCCTGCAACAACTACGAGGTCATCGACCTGGGGGTGATGGTGCCCTGCGACAGGATCCTCGCCGCGGCAAGCGAGCGGGGAGCCGACGTGATCGGGCTGTCCGGCCTGATCACGCCGTCCCTGGATGAGATGGTCCACGTGGCCAAGGAGATGACCCGGACCGGCTGCACCGTGCCGCTCCTGATCGGAGGCGCCACGACGAGCCCCGCTCACACCGCCGTGAGGATCGAGCCCGAGTACGCCCACGGGGTCGTGCACGTGCTCGACGCCTCCAGGGTCGTCAACGTCGTCAGCTCGCTCCTCTCGCCCGAGGCGAAGCCGGGATTCATGGCCGGGGTCCGGGCGAAGCAGGAGAAGCAGCGTGAGGAGTTTTCCGCGCGCCGGGCTCGCAAGCCCCTGCTTTCGATCGCGACCGCGCGCGCGCGCCGCGAAACCTTCGACTGGACCAAAGTGGACATCCCGCGGCCGGAGTTCCTGGGAACGCGGTCGTTCCCCTCGGTGCCGCTCTCGGACATCGTCCCCTACATCGACTGGGGCCCGTTCTTCAGCGCATGGGAGCTCCATGGGCGGTACCCGGAGATACTGACGGACCCCGTCGTGGGCGTCGAGGCGACCAAGCTCCACGACGATGCCCTGAGGCTCCTCGCCCGGATCGTGGCCGAGAGGCGGTTCACCGCCAACGCGGTCATCGGCTTCTGGCCGTGCAACTCGGTCGGCGACGATGTCGAGGTCTACACCGACCCCGAACGGTCGGCCGTCGCGGCGACCTTTCCCATGCTGCGCCAGCAGCAGGAGAAGCCCGAAGGCCAGTTCAACCACTGCCTCGCCGACTACATCGCCCCGCGGGAGACCGGCAGGATCGATTTTATCGGGGGCTTTGCCGTCACCTCGGGGCACGGCGTCGAGGCGTTTGCCGCCGAGGCCAGGGCGGCCTCGGACGACTACACGGCGATCATGGGCCAGGCGCTTGGCGACCGGCTCGCCGAGGCTATGGCGGAGCTGTTTCACAGGAAGGCGCGCGAGGCCTGCGGGTTCGGTCGCGCCGAGAACTTGACCCATGCGGACCTGATCCGGGAGAAGTACCGCGGCATAAGGCCCGCCCCGGGTTACCCCGCCTGCCCGGACCACACGGAGAAGCCCGTCCTCTTCGGGCTGCTCGGTGCGGAGGCTTCCACCGGGATCACGCTCACCGAGAGCTGCGCGATGGCGCCCGCCAGCAGCGTCAGCGGCTGGTACCTGAACCATCCCGATTCCAAATACTTCGGCGTCGGCAAGCTCGGACGCGACCAGGTGGAGGACTATGCCAGGCGCAAGGGCTGGCCGGTCTCCGAGGCCGAGAGGTGGCTGGGGCCCTACCTGGACTACGAGACCGGCTGAGGCGCCCATGACGCGGTACCTCCTGCTCTTCCTCGGGGTGTTCGCGTGCTCGACGTCCGTGATCTTCATCAGGATGAGCGCGACCGATCCGCTCGTGCTGACGGCGCTGCGCCTGGTGATCGCCGTCATTTTCCTGGCGCCGGTGCTTCTCCTTGAACTGCGCAGGCATGGCGCCGCCTTCACCCGGGACCATCTGCGCCGCACCCGGCTTCCCGCGCTTGTCCTTGCGCTCCACCTCGTGTCGTGGACCGTCGGGGCCCGGATGACGGTCGCCGCCCAGTCGACCCTCATTGTCAACCTGGTCCCGATCGCCCTCCCCTTCTTCCTGTACTGGCTGGCTGGCGAGCGCCTGAACGGCGCCGAGGTGGCAGGGACGCTCCTTGCGATCCTCGGGCTCGTGGCCCTCTCGGTGAGGGATGCGCTGGCGGGAGGGGGAAGCCCCGCCGGAAACGCCGTGTGCTTCCTCTCGATGCTGCTTTTTGCGCTCTACCTGGCCCTGGGGCGCCGGAACCGGGATTTCCCGTCGGTCTGGCTCTACGTCATCCCGGTGTATGGCCAGGCAGCCCTCATCTGCCTCGTCGCGGCTATCCCGAGGCTCCGCTCATTTGGCGCTGGATCCGCCCGCGAATGGGCGCTCATGGCGGGCCTTGCCGCCATTCCCACGGTATGCGGGCACTCGCTCCTGAATTCGGCCATGCGCCGGATACGCGGCCAGATCGTCAGCCTCTGCAACCTGGGCCAGTTCGTGTTCGCCGGCGTCATGGGCTACCTCCTCTTTGGCGAGGTCCCCCACGCCATCTTCTACGCCACGAGCGCCGTCGTCCTGGCGGGCGTCGCCCTTGTGGTCTTCTCCATGCCGCCGGAGCCCGCGACCCCTCGTTAGGAGAGGGACGCTGCGGCCCTCGCAAACGCGACGACGAGCGGCGGTGCCTCGCCCCTGAGCGCGGCCCGCTCCGGCTGGAAAAGCACGCCAACAAAGAACGGGAGCGATGCCAGCTCGGCGCCCCGGATGTCCCCGGCATCGTCCCACGAGGTGAAGATGAGCCCGGCCGCCTCGAGGGCGTCCCTGTACCCGGGATCGACGCCGTAGCTGCAGTGATATCCCTCGGTCGCCTCCAGGCATCCGTACGCCCTGGCCAAGTGGCTGCCCGGCGCAAAATGCACATTGCCGGTCCTTTCCACGAGCGCACAGCTGAGAGGCCTCACAACGAGCGAGGATCCGGCCGGATTGGTCTCCGCGTGGTCGGCGTCGCGGATTCCGGCGACGTTGCGGGCAATCTCGAGGATCATGTGCTGGAAGCCCCCACAGGTTCCCAGGAAGGGACGCCCCGTCTCGCGAGCCCAGCGTACGGCATCCAGCGCGCCCCGCGTGCTTTCATATGGCGAGGCCGGGACAAGCCACACGGCCGAAAAGTCCGCTAGGTCCCTGGGGGCGTCGCTGATGCGCCGGGTCGCCACCCATTCCCAGGACACCTCGACCCCGGCCCGTTCCCGGGCCAGCTCGAGCGCGCGCGGAATAGCGCGGTGAGCGACGTGGCGGTCCGAGAAGTCCCCGACGAGGGCGATCCTCGCCCGGCTCACGGGTCCGTCCTCCCCGGCGCAGGCCCGCCTCCGAGCAGGAACGCCCCCAGGAGCGCGACGCACGCGCAGGCCGCCACAAACCAGTCCCCGTGCTCG
>DATNLY010000026.1:0-4948 GCA_035602635.1 Opitutaceae bacterium
TGTCGGGCCTGAGTTCGTTGAGGCGGGCCCATTGCGTCGAGCAAAGGAAGCGCTTCTGCGCGCGCTGCCAGATTGGCACGCAGGCAGCGTGCAGGCCGATGAGAACCATGCACGCCGTCCTGACCGACTGGCCGCTGTGGCTCCAGAAGACCACAATGAACCCAAAGGGAATCCCGAGCGTGAGGGCGACCCAGGCCCCGTAGGCCGTCGAGCGGAGCGTCAGGGCCGCGTATTCCCCAGGACTCAAGTGGGAGCAGATCTCCTTCACCTGCGGAGATTGGAATGGTGACCACGTCCAGGCCGACATGAGGATGGCGGTCAGCGTTGACGTGATCCGTTCTAACGATGGCGCGGCTCGTGCACCGCACGAGACGTGCCCGAGGCGGGAATCGGATCCGAGGATTGGTTGGGCGTCTTCAAAGGTGCAGGATAAACACCGGCGTTGCGGCAATCAGTAACGCCACAAGCTGCATGGCGAGCACACACAAGGCGGCCCGTGGCGCCTTCGGAAGCCACTTAACTACGAAAAACGCTACCACCGGTACCTGCGCGCATACAAGCAGCTGCCAAATATGGGCGGCAGCACCTTCGTCTGTCTGCCGCGCGGTACCATAAATTGCGACGTAGCCAACAACGACCATGAGGGCAGACAGCGACATCATCACCGGCACGAATGCGCTTGGGCGCCCGACCAGACGGCGAAAATCTGTTTCGGTTTTCATATGCTATTACGCTTAACATGGGATTAGCCGCGCGGACCCGTCAACGGCGTACTTCGGGGCATGGGGCGTAAAAGGCCAGCATCGTGAACGGCGAAAGCCCCGGGCCGATACCGCACCTTCCAAGGGCGTTGATTTTTGGGAGGATTGGAATAGGCTGCCCGTCCCCCTTTTTCAACACCCATGCCCACTTCCGCCCCCCAGACCTTCGAGTTCCAGGCCGAGATCAAGCAGCTGCTCGATATCGTCATCCATTCCCTCTACACGGAGAAGGAGATCTTCGTGCGCGAGCTGGTGTCGAACGCGTCCGACGCGCTCGAGAAGCAGCGCCACCTCCAGGTGTCCGAAAAGGACATCTACGACGACAAGCTGGACCTGGAGATCAACATCACGACCGACGACAAGGCGAAGACCTTCACGATCCAGGACTTTGGCGTCGGGATGACCCAGCCCGAGCTGGTCGAGAACCTGGGGACGATCGCCCACTCCGGCTCCAAGGCCTTCGTCAAGGCCCTGGGCGAGGGCGACCAGAAGGCCGCGGGGCTGATCGGGCAGTTCGGCGTCGGCTTCTACTCGGCGTTCATGGTCGCGAAGTCCGTGAAGGTGTACACGCACTCGTGGCGCGAGTCCGAGCCGGGCCTCCTCTGGACGAGCGACGGGGCCGGCAGCTTCGCCATCGAGGAAAGCGCGGGCGAGCGGCGCGGGTGCAAGGTCGTCGTGGAGCTCAGGGACGACTGCTCGGAATTCAGCCAGGAATGGCGCGTCAGGGAGATCATCGAGCGCTACAGCGCGTTCGTCTCGTTCCCGATAAACCTGAACGGGAAGCGGATCAACACGGTCCAGGCCCTGTGGCTCAGGGGAAAGAGCGAGATAAAGGAGGAGGAGTACGACGAGTTCTACAAGTTCCAGGCCCACGACTCGGAGAAGCCCCGCCTGCGGCTGCACTTCAGCGCGGACGCGCCCCTCTCGATCAACGCCCTGCTCTTCGTCCCGAAGGACAATACCGAGAAGATGGGGCTCTCCCGTCTCGAGCCCGCCGTCGCCCTCTACTGCAGGAAGGTCCTGATCGACGCCCGGCCCAAGGACCTCCTCCCGGAATGGCTCCGGTTCCTCAAGGGTGTCGTCGACAGCGAGGACCTGCCGCTCAACATCTCCCGCGAGACGATGCAGGACCGCTCGCTCGTCGGGAAGCTGAACAAGGTCATCACCAAGCGCTTCCTCAAGTTCCTCGAGGAGGAGGCGAAGAACCGGCCGGAGGCCTACGCGGAATTCTACAGGGAGTTCGGGGTCTTCCTGAAGGAGGGGGCCGCCCTCGACTTCACCCACAAGGAGGCCCTGACGAAGCTGCTCAGGTTCGAGTCCTCACTCACCGACAAGGGCAAGTCCACCTCCCTCGCCGACTACGTTTCGCGGATGGGCGCGGACCAGAAGGAGATCTACTACCTCGTGGGCCCGAGCCGCGAGTCGATCGAGGCGGGCCCGTACCTAGAGGGGTTCAGGGCGCGCAACCTCGAGGTCCTGTTCTGCTATGAGACGGTCGACGAGTACGTGATGAACAACGTCCGCGAGTTCGAGGGGAAGAAGCTGACCGCGGCCGACCACGCCGACGTGAAGCTCTCGGGGAGGCCCGCGACCGAGGGCTCGCTGGGCGATGCGGAGACAAAATCGCTGATCGCATGGCTCAAGGCGCACCTCGGCGAGCGGGTGGCCGACGTGAGCGCGAGCGACCGCCTGGTCGACTCCCCCGCCCTGGCGCTCAACGCGGACAAGTTTTCCTCCCCCCACATGCGCAGGCTCATGAGGGCCATGAACAAGGACGGCGGGCAGTCGCCGCTGAGGGTCAACCTTGAGATCAACCCGGGCCATGCCGTCATCAAGCGGCTTTCCGAGCTCCAGACCGCCGCGCCCGAGAAGGCCGCGCTCGTGGCCGAGCAGATCCTCGACAATGCGCTCATCTCCGCCGGGCTCCTCGACGACGCCTCCGGGATGGTGAAGCGCCTCTACAAGATCCTCGAATCCGTCTGACCGGGCCTGCGAAGGAGGAGCGCAAGGATTGCCGCGGCGCTCGCGAGGCTGATCCCGAGCCCCGCGGCGAGCATACGCGGCCGGAAGGAGAAGACGACCTCGCTATCGCCGGCCGGGACGACCACCCCCCGCATCCATCCGTTCACCGGGAACACCTCCGAGGTTCTCCCGCCAACCGTCGCCTGCCAGCCCGGGTACCAGGCCTCGGCGAGGACGAGTATTCCCGGGGCGCCGGTGCTCGAGCGGACGACCACGCGCTCCGGCTCAAAGCTCGCGATCGAGGCGCTGCCTTTGTGGATGCCGGGCGCCGGGGAAAAGTCCGGGGCCGAGCCCGCCTCGACAAGGGCCGTCTCGTGGTATCCTCGTAGCGAGGCCATCCGTCCCTCGGCGGCGACCCAGTCGGGGAAAATCTCCGCCCCGAACGCCACGTAGGCCCGGGGATCCGGGTCGGTGCGGACGACTAGCGAGCGGCTTGCACGGTCATAGGCGGCGACGAGGTTGATCCCGCCCAGCCGGTCGGAGCGCTCGACCACCGCCTGGGGCAGCCGGATGAAGTCGGAGGCCGACATCGGCACGCCCGTCGCGGCGTGGAGATAGCCCCATGTCCGGCGCAGGGACGGGGCCACGTAGCTGTTGTAGGCGCCGAAGCCCTGGACCATGCCCGCATTCTCCCTGACGTCCGCCGCATTGAACGAGACCCGGGGCGGCGCCCCGCCATCGCTCAGAAGCCCAGCCCTCTCCAGATCCGCTCGGACGGACGAGTCAGCGTCGTGAAACCCGTACTGCGAATACACCGGGGCCTGGAGGTGGATCGCCCAGAGCCAGTTCGCGGCGCAGAACAGGCCAAGGACTGGCCCGAGCGGGCCCGCCAGCCGCGGCCAGCGCGCGCGCTCGTGCCAGAGTCCGACGAGGAGAGCGGCGCCGCAAAGCGCGCTGATCCGCGAAGCATAGTAACCCGCGGACCCGTCGGTCCCGGCCACCACGTGCGGCTCCAGCCAGACCACCCACCCCACGCAGACCGCCAGGCCCA
Organism: Opitutaceae bacterium; assembly: GCA_035602635.1. Taxonomy (GTDB): domain Bacteria; phylum Verrucomicrobiota; class Verrucomicrobiia; order Opitutales; family Opitutaceae; genus Palsa-1447. The sequence goes on from DATNLY010000026.1 coordinate 3,775, forward strand.
CCAGGAGGGTGGCGACGGGCCTCGGCGGCCGCCTTGAAAGGGCGACCGCCCCCAGGCCGAGAAGGGCCGTGGCAAACAGGATCCCGTAGCGCGACGGAATCCGCAGGGCCGCCGCACCCGGAAGGAAATGGGTGGCCCATCCCAGGGCGGGCGCACGGTCGCCCGCCGCGAGGAGGGCCCCCACGAGCCCGAGTCCGAGGAGCGCGCGCACGTTCCGGTCGCGCCAGAGGAAGATCCCGCCCAGGGCGGCAAAGAGGGGCACGAGGCCGCAGTGGACGTCGTACTCCCAGTTTGGCCCGAAGGCCGCGGAGGTAGGGACAATCAGCGAGAGCCAGCTTGGGGCGGGCATCCCGTTCGCGATCGCGAAGCCCCGCGCGTTCAGCGGGCGGTTTCCCTCCCCCACGAGCTCCAGGAAGGGAAGGAGCTGGGCGCAAGCCAGGCCGACCCCGATCGCCCCTGCAAGGCAGAGGCCCGCCAGGTTCCTGGCCGCCGGCCATGCCTGGCGGCAAGCGAGGAACACCAGGAGCCCGCAGAATTCCACATAGGCCAGCGGGGGCTGGCCCGCCAGGATTGTGAGGCCAACGGCGGCCGCGAATCCCGCGGCGACCCGCGGCTCCCACCGGTCCTGGAGTCGCGCCCCGAGCCAGAGGAGCACGGGCAGCCAGCAGAGCGAGAAGTAACCCTCGATGATTCCCACGTCCAGGCGCGAGGTGAAGGGGCTCGCGACGGCGATCCCGGCGCCGACGAGCCAACTCGCCCCGGAACCCGCGCCGAGGATTCCTCCAAGCCGGACGCCCCCATAGATGGCGAGCGCCTGGTGAAGGAGGACGGACATGGCCAGGCCGCCGTACACGCCAAAGGCCAGGACGAGGAGATTCGGCGGATAAAGCGTCGCCGTCTCGATGTCGGCCATGAACGGCCGGCCCAGGCCCACATAGGGGTTCCAGAGGGGAAGGCGTCCCGCAAGGACCGCATCCCGGAAATACGACTTGTAGAAGAAATGCATCCGCATGAAGTCATATCCGGAGAAGAAATTCGGGGACTGGAGGAGGAGCCAGGCCGTCGAGAAGCCCGCCACCAGCACCGCACCCACAAGCGTGGCGGCCCTTGGGGACCTCACGGCAAAGGCCCGGAACGTGGATATCCGCCAAGTGGCGGATGCCGGCGCGCTGGC
>DATNLY010000042.1:0-2430 GCA_035602635.1 Opitutaceae bacterium
GTCATGGCGACAAGGGCCGGCGTCACCAAGAAGACCAACCTCAACGACTACACGAACGCCACCCGCGAGGGGGGGCTGCGCGGCATCAAGCTCGAGGAGGGCGACACGCTGGTCGGCTGCGTCCTCACGGCGGGCCAGAACGAGATCGTGCTCGTGAGCCACAAGGGCCAGGCCGTCCGGTTCGGCGAGGAGGACCTGCGCGACCAGGGCCGCGACACGGTCGGGGTGACCGGCATGCGCTTCAAGATCGAGGGCGACTACGTGAAGGCGGTCGAGGTCTGCGACCCGCAGAGCCGGCTCCTCGTCGCCCGCGAGGACGGCATCGGCAAGCGCACACCCTTCGAGGACTACCGCCTCATCAGCCGCGGCGGCACGGGCGTGATCGCGATCGACCTGCCCGAGGACGGCTCCGTGAACGTCGCCGGGGCGCTCAGCGTCCGCGACGGCGGCGAGGTCATGCTGATCACCGCGAAGGGCCAGAGCATCCGCACCCGCGTCAGCGAGATCCGGGAGACCGGGCGCGGCGCGAAGGGGGTCAAGCTCCTGACGCTGGCCGACGGGGACAAGCTTCTCAACATCGCGAGGATCGTCGAGACCGAGGAGGAGACGGCGATGCCCTTCGAGGCGCCGAAGGCGCCCTAAAGCCCCCGGGCGTCCGCAGCCGCAGTCAGCCCCGTCCGGCCTGGGGCGGAGTCGCGGGGGGCGCTCCGGCAAGCTCGGCCAACGACCCCTGGCGGGGGACGACCGCGTACACGACGCGGCAGCCCATGGCGCCCGCGAACGCCTCCAGCTGCCTGAGGCTGATCGACCCGGCCTGCTCGGATTTTTCCAGTTGGTGGACGGCCTGGGGCGTGATCCCGAGGCCCTTTGCCACGGACTTCAGGCTGAGGCCCAGCGCATGCCGAAATGTCCTGAGCCAGCCGCCGGCGGGATGCTGCACGGCCCACAACGCCCGCTCGGGGTGTAGCTGCAATGTCAGCTGTTTTAAATTTAAAACTTTATTATCATGGCGATTCACCCATCTATTCACGATGAATGGCAAAATTTATCAAGTTATAACTTTAGTATAGTAGATTTTCAACTCACTCGCCGATGATCTTCACCAGGACCCGTTTTCGGCGCCTGCCGTCAAATTCGCCGTAGAAGATCTGCTCCCAGGGGCCAAAATCCAGCTTCCCCCCGGTCACGGCGACCACGACCTCGCGCCCCATGATCGTGCGCTTCAAGTGGGCGTCCGCATTGTCCTCGCCGCTGTTGTGGGCGTACTGGCCGTGCGGCTTCTCCGGGGCCAGCTTCTCAAGCCACTTCTCAATGTCCGCGTGGAGCCCGGACTCATCGTCGTTGATGAAGACCGACGCCGAGATGTGCATCGCGTTGACGAGGCAGAGGCCCTCCGAGATCCCGCTCCGCCCGAGCTCGGCCTCGACCTGCGCGGTGATGTTGATCAGCTTTCGCCGCTGGGGCACCTCGAACCAGAGCTCCTTGCGGTGCGACTTCATCCTGGCGGGTTCCCGGGCGCCCCTGGCGGTCAGGGCGAGGCCGGCGGGGGGGCGCCCAGGTTGTCGAGGAACCTGACGCGAGGGCGGCCGCCCTTCTCGATCTCCATGAAGAAGCTGCCGAGCGCCCCCGGCTCGATCCGGACGCGGACAGGGGCGTCCTTCCTCGGGGACCAGTATTCGCCGTCGTCGCTCACCACCCACCGCTGGCCGTTCGTCAGCGTGAACACGGTCCCCTTCTGCCAGCCGCGAAACGGCGGCACGAGCATGGCGTCGAGCGTCGTGTACTCGATCTCGGTGCCGGGCTTCAGGACGACCTTGAGCTTTTCAATGATGCTCTTGGACGCGGCCTTCTCCATCTTCTGGGCCGCCTGGAAATACTCCGCCTTGACCTGCTGGCGCACCTGCTCGGTCACGACCTTGGTCGTCTCAACCTTGGTCTCCTCCTTGGCCTTGGCCACGGCGCCCGTCTGCTTGCCCTGGACCAGGGCGTCCAGCGCCGCGAGCTCCGCGGGCGTCAGCTTGTCCAGGCCCGCTGCCTGGAAGTCGGCGGGCGACAGGCTTTTCGTGAACGAGTCCTGGGCAACGGCCGCCGGGGCGCACGCGACGGCGAGGATGAGGGTGAGGCGCGGGAGCATGCGGGGGCACGGACGGTCAACGCTTGCGTCGCCCCGGGCGCAACGAAAAAGTCGCCGCACCCACGCAAATGATCCGGGCGTTCATATTCGACTTCGACGGGCTGATCCTCGACACCGAGAGCTCGATGATCAGCGCGTACGGCGACGTCCATGCCGCGCACGGGCTCCCGTTCGACAGGCCGCTCTTCACCCGGGGAGTCGGCCACGCGGACTTTGCCTTCGACCCGTGGAGGGCCTTCGGGAAGGGGGCCGACAGGGACGCTCTCGAGCTCGAGAGGCGGGCGTTCAACCGGGGG
>DATNLY010000068.1:0-9437 GCA_035602635.1 Opitutaceae bacterium
ATTCCGGGAGCACGGCCGCGATCGACATAAACCCGGCGGGCCTTTCGCCGAGATTCACGTTCGGCCCGGTGGACGGCCCGATCGTGACCACACTGGCCGGCGACCAGGCCTCGCGGGTGGGCCGCCTGGCAGACGTGGTACGCATGGGCTCGTTTGACATCCCGACCCCCGTCGCCGAGGTCACGGACGAGCTCTCGTCGCTCGGGGGCGGGATTCTCAGCCACTTCACGATCACCTTTGACCAGAGGGACAACGAGGTGTTCTTCCAGCACGACCCGGAGGACCCCCTCGCGACGCCCGCCCTTCGCGGGACCGGCCTGAGCTTCCGCAAGACCTCCGCCTACTGGAAGGTCGTGGGCGTGGTCGCGGCCTCGCCTGCGGGCGAGATCGGCGTGGGGCTGGGCGACCTTGTCTCGCGGATCAACGGGGAGCCCGTCGGGAGCTGGGACATCGCGCGCTATGGGCACCTTGTCGACACGGCTGACTGGGTCGACTTCACGTTCATCGAGGGGACCCGCGAGTCGCGGATGCGGCTGCGGGTCGTGAGCCTCGTGCCCTAGATGGCCGGTGGGCGGCCGCCCCTTCAGGCCGCATACATTTGGTTCGCCACCGGGGCGCACCCGCCACGAAATCCCCCGATGCCGCGTTTCTCGAGAGTCTGACCGGGGCCCGTCCACCGCCCGATGATTTTTGCGACCTATTGGTTTCAGGCCTTCGCCGTCCTGGCGGTGACATGCTATTGGCTCCTGCCGGTGCCCTCCCTCAGGCTGTGGTGGCTGGCGGTCGCCTGCCTCACTTTTCACGCGCATTTTGCCGGGCCGGCGGGAATGGCGCCGATCATCGTCCTGATGATCATCACCTACTTCGCGGCACTCTCCGGGAGCCAGCGGGCCTGCGTGGGCGCCATGGCGCTCTGCGTGCTCGCCCTCTGCTTCTACAAGTACACTTTTTTCCTCATCGGGGCCATCGTCGATCCGTGGAGCCCCGCGCTCGGCGCGGGGCTGAGCGAGCATGCGCGGGCCGTCATGCCCGGCGCCCCTCCGCTCGGGATGAGCTTCTTCGCCTTTGAATTCGTCCATTACCTCTTCGAGGTCCGCCGCGGGGGCAGTCCCATCCGGAACCCGCTCAAGTTCCTGCTGTTCTGCATCTTCTTCCCAAGCCTGGTCGCCGGGCCGATCAAGCGGTACACGCAGTTCATCCCGTCGCTCGAGCAGGGATGCCAGATATTTAGGCTGGATTCCATTTGCGAGGGCCTCTTCCGGATCGCGATCGGCTTCGCCAAGAAGGTGGTCATCGCCGACAACCTCACGCTCTACATTGACACGTCTCAGGGCCAGTTCGCGTCCCTCGGGATATTCAGCCGTTGGCTTGTCCTGGTGGCCATCGCGTTCCGCATCCTGATGGATTTCTCCGGGTATAGCGACATTGCGATTGGCCTTGCGCGCCTCCTGGGGATCACGCTGCCGGAGAACTTCAGCTGGCCCTACCTGGCAAGGAACCTGCAGGACTTCTGGCAGCGCTGGCACATGTCGCTCACCAGCTGGATCCGCGACTATGTCTACATCCCCATCGGGGGCAACCGGCACGGGCCGGCGAGGCGCTTCCTGAACGCCATGATCGCCTTCGCTCTGGTCGGTATGTGGCACGGCCCGGCATGGCATTTCATCATATGGGGGCTCTACCACGGCATCGGGCTTTCGCTGTGCGTCACCTATCGCAGGATCCCCGTGGTAGGCCCGGCCGTGCACAGGGTGTTCGAGCGCGAGCCCCTTGGCACGTTGGCGTTGACGCAGCTCTACGCATGGTTCGGATGGCTGTTCTTTTTCTATCCGATGGCTGACGCCCTGCATATGGCGCGGCTTCTCATCATCCCATGAGCGACGCTCCCGATACTGCATGCTTTGAGCGGTCGGCGCTTTTCCGCCCCAGGACATTTCTTCTCGGGATCCTCTGCGGCCTGGCATTGTGCTCGGCCGTGGCGCGGTACGTCGCACGCCGCGGCTACCACGAGGATTTCACGCGCTTCCACGTCTATATATCCCCGGAGGCGCAGTACTACCCGACTGTCGACGAGATGTGCAGCGTCGTGCGCGCGAACTGCAGGAGCGATCAAATCCTGGTAATCGTGGGAGGGAACTCAATCTTCCACGGGGTCGGCCAGCCGGCCGACAAAATGTGGACCCGAGAGCTGCAGCAGCAATTGGGCGATGGGTACGCCGTGCTCAATCTGGCCTTCCGGGGCGCCCTCTGCACGGATGGCGGGGCCGTCGTGGCCGAGGTTCTTCGCAAGGAATTTCCGCGTCAAATCTACGTGGCCAACTCCGGTCCTTTTGTGCCCCCGGCACCCATGGGCGTGGAACCCTATCGCTACCTCATCTGGGAGGCCCGTTGGCGGGGGCTGCTCGAAACCTTCGCGCCGCGGGACGAGCTGATGGACGAGGGCAGGCGCGGCCAGTATACACGGGGCCAGTTCATGGAAATTTGGGCAGGCGGCCACCTTGACCGAATCCTTCGATTTCGCGATCTTTGGAACTGGGTGGGATACAAGTACTTATTCACGATACAAAACCCTATGACTCCCAACTTTCCAGGATCCATCTTGCCTCGGGATGCCTTTCCCGACCGCGAGGACGATTTCGAGGACAAACCCTTCAGCGCCAGGTTTCTTCCCCAGTATGAGGATGCCGAGATGAAGATAGTCCGTGGATTCTCGTCCATCTATTACCTCAAGGATTCCCAGGGCAATTGGCGCTTGGATCCGGGCTATCTCACGGAATTCAACCGTGTGGCAAGAGGCGCCTTTCCCGACGATCTAAAGGCCCGAACCTTGATAATGCTCAGTCGGAATTGTCCCTTGTATGTGAGGCAGCTCAATCCCGACGAGGCGCTGCGCGACAACGACGTCTATCGCGATTGCGTCCATGAGCTGCGGGCCGACGGATACGAGGCCGCCGACTACGGCGCGGACTATGACGAAACGGATTTTGGCGACCGAACGCACCTCACAGCCACCGGAGGCCGAAAGCTTGCCCTCCAGGTGGCGTCAGAGGTTCGCGAGATGGCCGGGAAGCTCGGTTACCAGCACGGGGGAGGAGCCCAGCAATGAATCTCCTGCTCCCCTTGATCAAGGCGCTGCCATCTCCCTATCAGCGGATGGCGACCTACGCCTCTTCGTTTCTCATGGGGTTGGTCGCCGGCATAATCTTCAACTACGTGCTGTATCGCCTGGGCCTTCCCAGCAAACCCTTCATCTACGTCGCATTCTGAGCCCGCGGCCCGCCGGCGGCGCCTCCGTCATGCCCTCCGCAGAAGGAACGCGGCGGCGCCGTCGTGGCCGTCCAGCCACGGGACGGCCACCGCGCTTTTCGCGAGCGTGAACATCCGGTGGCGGTCAAGGAAGGCCTCGACCACCTTTGCGTTCTCCGTGTCATCGATGCTGCAGGTCGAGTAGACAAGGCGGCCGGCCGGCGCCACGAGCCTCGCGGCCGCGGCAATGAGCGCGCCCTGCTGGCGGGCGTGCTTCGCAAAGTCGCCCTCCTGCAGCCGCCATTTCACGTCCACCCGGTGGCGCATGACCCCGGTGTTTGAGCACGGCACGTCCACCAGGACCGCCGGGTACTCCCTCGGCAGCCCGTGTTCCTTCAGGACCATGGAGGCGCCGCTCGTGAGGTCGGCCTGGACCAGGGCGGCCTCCACCCCCGTCGTCCGGGAGAGGTTCTCCTTCAGCCGGTCGATCCGCGAGCCGGGCAGGTCCATCGCGACCAGCTGTCCCGTTCCCATCGCGTCGGCGATCAGCAGGCTCTTGCCCCCCGGCGACGCGCAGAGGTCGAGCACGGATTCGCCCGGCATCGGGGCCAGGAGCTCCACCGCGAGCCGGGTGCCCGGATCCTGGAGGTAGAGGGAGCCGTCCCGCAGCAGCGGCTCCACCTCCGTCCAGTGGCCGGGAGAGACCGCGTAGAAACCCTTCCATTTTGACGGCAAGAGCCAGTCGGGCGCCGCGGCGGACGGGCTGCGCCAGCGGGCATGGAGCGGGGCCGGCGACTGGTTCCACTCCAGGAGGCTGCGCGTCGGGGCGGCCCCCAGGGCCGCGAGCCAGCGCCGCACGAGCCACTCCGGGTGCGAGAAATAGTCCGCCAGGGCGCCCGCCGCGGCGATGGCGCCGGGCGGCCTCTGCGCCGGCAGGATTGCCGCCATCTTGCGCACCACGGCGTTGACCAGGCCCGCCTCCGCGGCGCTGGCCAGCTCCTTCGTCCTTTCCACGGCATGGTGGACGATCCTGGCCGGCTGGCCGGGATCGCCCCCCTCGGCCGAGGACTCGATCAGCTCGAAGGCCGCGACATAGAGGGCGGCGCGCGTCACGAACCGGGGCGGATGGGCGACCAGCGCCCCGAGGACAGAGCTTATCCGGCCGTAATGCCTCACGACGCCGAAGACAAGGTGCTGGCAGCGCGCCCGTTCCGAGCCCCTCAGGGCGGCGGGCAGGGACTCCATGAGGAGGTCGATGCGCTCGCGCCGGTCCAGCCAGCGCGCAACCAGGACCACCGCTGACTGCCACGCGCTCTGGAGACTCGGTTTGACAATCTTCGCCATAGTCCGCTTTACTCTCCGGTTCACGCGCTCAATTGCGCAACTATGAATTCCGAAGCCGTTTCCGCGCTCCTCGTCAAGAACCCCTCCCTGAAGGCATCCAAGTCCAAGCTTGAGGCCATGAAGTCGGGGGCCTACGTGATCCACAGGAGCTGGGGCTTCGGCCAGATCAAGAGCTTCGACGACACGACGCTCCGGCTGGTGATCGACTTCAAGGGCAAGCGGGCCCACGCCATGGACCCGGCATTCTGCGTCGGGACCATGGAGGTCCTCCCTGCTAACCACCTGCTGGTGCGCAAGGAGACGGAGCCCAAGAAGATACTGGAGCTGATAGCCGACAACCCGGCCCAGCTCATCGTCGAGGCCCTTGAATCCTACCCCAACAAGGCCACGACGGCGATCGACCTCGAGATCACGCTCGCCCAGGTCGTCGGCGAGGAGAAGTTCAAGAAGTGGTGGGGCGACGCAAAGAAGGCCGTCGCAAAGGACCCGCGGGTCGCCGTGCCCGAGAAGAAGACGGAGTGCTACATCCTGCGCGAGACCCCCGTTTCCGCCGAGGACGAGATCTTCGACCAGTTCAACGGGACGCGCTCGGCCCGGCGCAAGATCTCCCTCGCCGAGGACTACGCGTCCGCCTCGTCCCACAAGGAGGCCAACGCCAACCTGTCCGAGATCCTCAAGGGGGTCGCCGACGCCGTGAAGGACAGCAACCAGCTCGACTCGGCCGAGCGCCTCTACGGGGCCGCCGTCCGGGACCGGATAGCCAAGATGGCGGGAACGCAGACGGCGTTCGAGCCGACGCAGGCCTCGCTCGTGGCCAACCTGAGGGACCTGGCGGCGATCGCCGAGAAGATCCCGGTCCAGTTCCAGGGGCATTTCCTCGAGCTCATCAAGGAGACCCACCCCATCGAGTGCCGCGACATCGTGTTCAACCTGCTGAAGGTGTCGCAGGGCAAGTTCACCACGGAGTGCATCAATTTCCTCGTGGAGAACGGCTACTCGGAGGACCTCGCCTCGACGCTCAAGCGCTGGCAGACCGAGCAGAACCTGCGGGCTCCCGTGCTGCTCTGGATCGTCAAGAACCGGCACTCCAAGAAGTTCGCCAAGCTCCTGAACGACCTGATCTCCCCCAGGCTGCTGAGCGCCATATTCTTCGCGATCGACTACGAGGCCCTCCAGGCGGCAAGCGCCCGCCGGATCCCCCTGGGCGACATCCTGAGCGACGACACCGAGCTCATCGCGGACCTGCTCTCGACCGCCGACCCCGAGACCGCCCGCGACCTCGCGAACACGCTCCTGCTCAACCAGGGCTTCGAGGAGCTGACAAAGAAGTCGCTCCTGGCGCGGTTCATCAAGATCTTCCCGAACATCCAGTCGCTTGTCGCGGCGGACGCCGAGGGCAAGGAGGAGCAGCTGCTCGTCTCGCGCAAGAGCTTCGAGCGCAGGCGCGAGGAGTACGAGGCGATCGTCTCGAAGAGGATCCCCGAGAATTCCAAGGCGATCGCGGCCGCCCGCGAGCACGGGGACCTGCGCGAGAATTCCGAGTACAAGATGGCGAAGCAGGACCAGCTCGTGCTCATGGCCCAGAAGAGCCAGCTCGAGCGCGAGCTCGCCCGCGCGCGCGTCACCGACTTCAAGGACGCCCCGACCGAGCAGGTCGGGGTGGGAAGCGTGGTCGAGGTCCGCGCCCCCTCCGGGGGCTCGGTCAAGTACACGATCCTGGGCGCCTGGGACGGCGACCCGGAGCAGCACATCATCTCCTACAAGACGCCCCTCGGCTCGGCGCTGCTCGGCAAGCGCCCCGGCGACTCGGTCAAGGTAAAGACGGGCGCGTCGGAGGAGACGTATTCCGTCGTCAGCGTGGCCCGCCTCTCCTGACAAGGCGGGTGCGGGGGGCCGCGGGCGGTTCCGGCGTTGCCTTGGCGTGCGAAATTGGCACCCTCCGGGCGACGTGACCTCGTCCTGGGACATTCTCAAGATACTCTCCGACCCCACCCGGCTGCGCCTCATCGCCCTGGTGATGCGCGAGGAGCTGTCCGTCGCGGAGCTCCAGGAGATCCTGGGCATGGGCCAGTCGCGCATCTCCTCCCAGCTGGCGCTCCTGCGCCAGGCGAGCCTCGTCGCCGACAGGCGCGACGGCAAGAAGGCCTTCTACTCCCTCCGGCCCCAGCTTGAGCCGGGACAGCTGGCCCTCATCAACGCCGCCGTCGGCAGCGTGGCCGGGCTGGACGTGATCGCCGAGGACGGCCGCCACCTGACCCGCGTGCTCAGCAAGCGCAGGCGCCTCTCGGAGCAGTACTTCAACCTCATCGCCGGGCGCCTCGGGAAGAGCCACTGCCCAGGCCGCTCCTGGGAGGCCATCGGCCGTCTAGCGCTCAGGCTCGTGCCCCAGATCGTGGTCGCCGACCTCGGCGCGGGCGAGGGGCTCATATCGCAGCTGCTCGCGCGCAACGCGAAGCAGGTGTGGTGCATCGACAACTCCCCGCGGATGGTCGAGGTGGGCACAGAGCTGGCGCGCAAGAACGAGCTCACGAACCTCACGTACAAGCTCGGCGACATCGAGCAGGTCCCGCTGGCCAATGACTCGGTGGACCTGGCGATCCTGAGCCAGGCCCTGCACCATGCCCGGCATCCCCAGAGGGCCGTCGAGGAGGCCCACCGCATCCTGCGGCCGGGGGGCCAGCTTCTCGTCCTCGAGCTGGCCGAGCACACCTTCGAGAAGGCCCGGGAGCTCTATGCGGACCTGTGGCTCGGGTTCAAGGAGAGCACGCTCGAGGCCTACCTCAAGAAGGCGCGGTTCATCAAGGTCGAGGTGAGCCCCGTCTCGCGGGAGGACGCGGAGCCCCACTTCGAGACCCTGCTGGCGAGCGGGGTCAAGGGCCAGGCCTGACGGGCCGCCCGCCGGCGCTCACTCCATCGTGACCCTCGAGCGCAGGAACTGGTCGCACTTGGCGTAGGCGTCCTTTGCCGAGGTCATCGAGAGGGCCTCCTGCGCGAGCACCCGCGCGTCGGACATCTTTATGGCGCGCACCAGGTACTTGACCGCGGGCACCAGCGAAGGCGACATGCTGAGGGAATCGACCCCGAGGCCCAGGAGAAGCGCGGCGTACACGGGGTCCCCCGCCATCTCGCCGCACACCCCGACCAGCAGGCCCAGCCTGTGAGCGTCGTCGACAATCCGCTTGAGCGTGCGCAGCACGGCCGGGTGGGCCGGCTCGTAGAGGTGGGCGATCCGGTCGTTTCCCCTGTCGATGGCCAGCATGTACTGGATCAGGTCGTTTGTCCCGATGCTGAAGAAATCGCACTGCTTCTCCAGGAGGTCGATGACGGCCGCCGCGCTCGGGATCTCGATCATGGCGCCCACCTCCATCCCCTCGTCAAAGGGCTGCCCGCGGGCCCGGAGCTCGGCCCTGCACTCCTCGAGGATCGCGTTCGCCTGGGCGACCTCCTCGACGCCGCTGATCATCGGGTACATGAGCTTCACCTTCCCGTGGCTGCTCGAGAGGAGGATCGCGCGCAGCTGGTCCTTGAACAGGCCCGGGTTGTCCAGGCAGAAGCGGATGGCCCTGTATCCCATGAACGGGTTCGCCTCCTTCGGGAATAGGTCCGGGTTGGAGGCCATCGGCTTGTCGCCGCCCAGGTCGAGCGTGCGGATGATGACGGGGTTGGGCGCGAGCGCCTCGACGACCGCCTTGTAGGCGAGGAACTGCTCCTGCTCCGTGGGGATCCGCGAGGCGTTCAGGAAGAGGTACTCGGTGCGGTAGAGGCCCACCCCCTGCGCGAGGTACTCCTTCACCTGGGCCACCTCGTCCACCTTCTCTATGTTCGCCATCAGCGGCACCGGGAACCCGTCGAGGGTGACCGACTGCTGCCTGTTGGCCTCCATCAGCCGGCCCTCGAACGACTTCTTGCGCGACTGGATCTTGCCGTACCGGAAGAGCGTGGTCTCGGACGGGTTGAGGATGACGAGGCCCTCGTAGCCGTCCACGAGCATCCAGTCGCCCGTCTTCACCCGGCTCGTCAGGTCGCGCACGCCGACGACCGCGGGCACCTTCATCGAGCGCGCGACGATGACCGCGTGGCTCGTCTTGCTCCCGGACTCCGTGACGATGGCGAGCCCGGAGCCCCGGTCTATCCCGGCGGAGTCCGAGGGGGACAGGTCGGTGGCGACCACGATCCGGCGCTCCACCAGCCGGCTCAGGCTGTTCTCCGCCTGGCCGAGGAGGTTCTGCAGCACCCGCTGCGCGACGTCCTGGATGTCCCCCGCCCTCTCGCGCAGGTACTCGTCGTCGATCTCGGAAAACGCCTGGATGTACTTGCGCGAGACGGCGTCAAAGCACGACTCGATGTTGCGCCCCGTCGTCTCGAACTCCCGGATCGTCTCGGATATGAGCGCCTGGTCCTCGAGCACGAGCAGGTGGGCGTCGAAGATCAGCGCCTCGTTCTTGCCGAGGTTCTTCTCCACCTCGTCCTGGATCTTCGCTATCTGCTGGCGCGTGGCGAGGAGCGCCTTGTCGAAGCGCGCGATCTCGTCGATCCGCTTGTCGGGGTCGACCTGGTAGGTCGGCACCTGGATCTCGCTGCGCAGGTAGACGAAGATCTGGCCATAGGCGATGCCCTGCGAGGCGGAGATGCCTTGCACGATGACTTCCTGCTTTGCGCTGGATTCCTCGGACATGGAATGTTCGCCGACCGGGCGGGGCTGCACGGGGGCGCACAACGATAACGTTCCCCCGGGGGGTGGCGGTCAATTAGATTTACCGCGCAAATACGCGGGGTTCCCGGCAGGCCCCCGGAACTCAGGCGATCCGGGTCTCGACGATGAACGCGGAGGGTCCCCAGGCCGCGCG